>NZ_JAEHBI010000069.1:0-16863 GCF_016483705.1 Bacillus cereus group sp. N6 | reverse complement strand
CTTTAACTTTGAATCCTTCGTAAATTTTGTCATACAAAAAACTGCACCTCCAATTGTTAGACTGTGTCTAACAATTGTTTTCCACATGACCTGTAGTATTAGTTTCAATGGTACTAGATGTTTTTAGTTGATTAGTATTAATGTCCGTCCCACTCAGCTTAATACATTTCATGTAGAGTTTTAAAGAAGAGTCATATATATACGAAGTCTTTTCTTCAGATTCTCCTGTATAAAAAACTATCCTGTTCTCATCCATTTGGTAATCAAATTTTAGATTTTTGATATTTTTAAATTCTTCTTCCGTAATGGGGTAAATATCATATTTGAATTTCTGCTTCTTTTCACTATTAGATTTTATAAGCATAGGAAAATGGAATATACTTAATAAAAAAACTATTGTTCCTGTATTCCATAAAAAGTTTAAATAATTGTCTTTTTCGAGATATTCATATGAAAGAGAAGCAACCATTAACACACTGGAAATTATATGGATTAAAAACAACATGAAATGCCACTTCGTTTTAATAATTTTTTGAAACAATTTGATTGGTAATAAAGTGATAACAAAATAAATGAACATAAAAAAACAAACAATAACATTTAAAAGCAAGGCAAAAGAATAAAGATACCCATGCAAACATTGATAAAGAACTATAGCATAAATTAAATAAAATATAGTTCCTAACAATATACCTGTAGCATAAAACCAAAATTTAAGTTTAACTTGATTAGATTTATCTTTGAATCGTCCATCAAGTGCATTAGTTGTTACTACGTTTATAAATTGACCACAAATATACATGAAAGCCCCTGTAACCAATGTTATAATAATAGCAATAATTGGATAAAATTTACTTATTGTTTCAATTGTTAATCCTGCAAACATTTTTATACATTCCTTTCTTTTTTACTTATTTCAGCAATATTTGTTTTACCTTAGGATCATTTATATTCCTTCCATCTTTATTTCATTATATAAAATTATAACAATAAATAGACAACAAAAGTAATTCCTATATATGTACAGGTTTTAATTTTGAAAGCAAAGAACAATTTATAAAAAAAATGCTATACACTATATGAATAAGACTTCTTTTGAATTTACTGGTATTGTGATGTAAGGAAAATTCCCAAACCATTATCAACCCTTATTTCGTAGGGTTTTTCTACTTCAATCTCATGTTCCATAACCTGTATGTATACCTTATCCATATCAATTGAAAGTTAAATCTGTTACTGTTTACTATCATGTCCCCCTACCTCTCAATCCTCAGTACTACCAATAATAAACATTTTAAACTAACATTATGTTGTATTGACTTAGATGCACTATTTGAGTTCACCTATTTCACTTAACTAAACCCTTTACAACATATTTATTCATATTTATAAAAGATAAGTTAGCAAAAAACTCTATCATATCATTTCTAAAAAACGATCCTAAATTACGCTCCTTAAACTCCATTTTCACTTGTATTTTTTAACACCTTGTCATCATTAAAAATATACGAGCCTCTTCCAAATACTACTCTAAATCATATCTTTCAGACCGCTAACCCCCTTCCAGTGTTAAAAGACAGTATCAATTCCTTATTCTTCCCATGTTGGAATGACACTATTGGTACTCTCTTTCTTCTGAAGGCCCCGTACACATGTTATAGATGGTAACAATAAGCATTTCTATAACATCTAATATAACTACTTATTCATAAAATAAATATCTATTTTATTGTTACTATTGAATAACATGCAAGGCAAATGGAATTTCCCCATTTGCCTTTTGTATTATTCTACCCCTAAAGCTTTAAACACCGCATCTTCTGCACTTTGATAAAAACCTATTTGAAACTTAGCAAACAATTCAGGCGGTACGGTTGGTATGTCTACAGCCGATGCCATCGGTAAAAGTATTTTTTTCGCTCCTGAATCAAAACAAACTTGTAATACATTGGCTAATTCTTCTACTTTATTAATTGTTCCACTTATACTAATAGATCCTAATACAACCATTTGGCTTTGTACTGGTTTATTCAATTCACCTGAACATAATGCGATAAATGCTGCAAGCGATAACTCACCAGTTAATCCAACTCCATGAATATCTTGAATATGCATTAAGTAGTCTTTTGTTGTTGTACTAATAGTACCACTTATATTTTTATTATTTGCTTTAAAGAATCGAAAGGCGATATCTATACTTTCTTTAGCATCTCGATCTGAATTTAATCCCGTTTTTTCAAACTTACCATTACCACTCACAACTTCTGTTTCCAATTTATAAGTACCGATCATTCCAGTTTTCCCACGAGCAACTGTATAAATATGCCCTGGCTTGTTCATCCCCTCTGGAATTAAAGTTCCTCCACCTTGTTCTGGAACCGATACAAACTCTTCATTCATTGATTCATTATCAATATAAGAGAAATTGACATCATAAAACTCCATACCGCCAATTTTCTTTAATTGTTCCTTCACACGTCTGCGTCCTATTAGAGCGTAACGTAGTACTTCTTCCACATCTTCTTTTATATATTCACCGTTCGGATATAACAACTTAATCAAACCCGAAACAGTTTTACGCACTGCTATTACATCTCGTTGATTTAAATTATTTCCTAATCTAAAATATTTATCGATCGCATCTGAGAAAGAACGTTTTCGCATTTCTCTTAAAAACTCCGCTAAATAATCTGTTATAAAACCATATTCATTTGTGAAAAACTCGGGCCTCATTTTAGGAATTTCCCACCCAGGTAAATAGTAATGCATTCGGTCGAAGAATGCCGAATCATATGCCATTGCTTCGGGGAACGGATCAAACAAGTGCGAGGTTTTCAATAATACATCTACACTTTGATTAATATTTCCTACAAAAACCATAGAAGCGCTAGCATTTTTTTCTTCACGTCCTCGGGCAAAAGAACCTGAAGCCATATAATCTTTCATAATTTGGATGCCATCTTTATCTTTAAATGTAATTCCTGCAACTTCATCAAACGCTACCGTATCCCACATGCCAACTAATCCTATTTTTCTAGTCGACATATTGTAAAATAAATTTGCAACCGTTGTTTGACCACCCGATACTAGAATCGAATTAGGTGAAATCTCTTTATAAATATGTGATTTCCCTGTCCCCCTCGGCCCAAGTTCACATAAATTGTAATTATTCTCTACGAGTGGTACCATTCTTTCAAGCAAATGCCACTTTACTGTGTCCTCTAATTGAGTTGGCTCCATACCAGTTGAACGAATAAGTACATCAATCCATTCTTCTTTTGAAAATTGTTTTCTTTGTTCAAACATCTCTTCTAAATCCATATTAGGCATTTGAATTGGTGTAACGCTCTCAATGCTAAATGGGCTTGTACCTTTCGATTCTTCATCAAAATAATATTCCATTTTTACAATACACCATATACCACCTGCAAGGAGCTTATCAAATTCTTTTACATAATGTGAAGAAATCGGAACCCCATTTAATCCAAGATTAGAAAACTCAGCTTCATATATATCTTTTCTATCATTTAATTTCACACCAATTTTATCAATGACAGTATACTTACCAAGCTCCTTAACTTTCGACTTTACTTTCTCCGCTTCATCTGGGCGTACGAAATTATCCGATAAAATCTTTTTGACCATTTGTACGCCATCATTCATACTCTTTTCATCGTCCGTTGCACAATACATACCAAGCAAATATTCAAGTACATAAACTGGTACATTCGCACCTTCTTTAATTTTCTTTGTTAAATCTTTACGTACTACTTTTCCTGCAAAGTGTTTATTTAATTTTATATTTAGATCCTCCATCATAATAACCCCTCAGAATTAAAGTATTTTGTACTAACCTCTTTTTTTACAAATACTAAGGAGATGTTCTTTATCTTTTTCACTTAATATACGAGGTGTTTTTGTTTTACTATTAACCGCACTTAATTCTGAAATACCATTTTCTATTTTCTCATCAAAATATGCCTTAGCTGCATTTAGTGATGTCAGTCGTTCCATCAACCCTCTATCTAAATGCAATGGGGCTGTTAAAATTTTAGAATGGATTCTACTCCCAAAGACAATTACATCATCAACTTTAGCATCAACATTTAAAGCTGCTATTTCTGAATCATGCACACCTTTTTGAAGAATTTTTTCTATATAAAAGTATGCTGTAATGTAACGTTTTCCTCCAATATTTATGTTAAAAAACATAAATGAACCTTCTGTTAGTTCTCTTACAATCCTTTTTGCATTATCACCTGAATCACCATATACTAAATGTGTAAAATTCGGGTCAACGTGATTATTTTCTGCACATTCTGCACTGTATGTTACTAACATATGTTACTAACATATGTTTCTTCATTTTCATTCCCCCTAAAAAGTACCTTCTCCTCTATTTAAAAACCGAAATCATTTGTAATTGCTATATCAATCGTAAACGCTACTCTCTCATAAATATTTTCAACAGTTTCGTCCTCATCCTCTAACACTAAATAATATTTCTTCGTTTTATCATAAGTCATGCTCTTTAGCACAAACTTTTCTTTAAACGTACGATCCTCTGGCTTAGAAGACTGACTATCTGCGATAATAATATTTTCATTAGAAATTCGATTTCCCTCTTCATCAGTGAAATAAACCTTTAAGCGCAATGGTGTTTTCTTATCTTCAATTTTTTCCGTTTGGAAGAACTCCAGATATGTAATACTGTTTGTAATCTTTCTTGTTAAACTTGTTAATTTCACTTCAACCTTTCTCACATCATTCTTACTAGACTTACTACGATCATTTTTAAACTTAATTACTGGCACTACTATTTCTTGTAGCATTGCACCACCGTGTACATAGTTTGCTCCTGTACCTTGAACAGCGAAACGATTCGCCCCTCGTGGTACTTTTACATACTTTCCAGAACCTTCACCTAACACATAGTCCATTGAAAAATTCATTGTACCTTCTATAGAATTGGATTCACTAGAGATAACAAATCGTCGTTTTTCAATATCTGTATTCAGCACATCTTTTTTCACTTTATCACTAGCTTGCAATGTATCTCGATTATAAATAAATCCGTGATCCGCCGTAATAACGATATTAGATGCGCTAACAGTATTAATAAGCTGATTTACTAAAGAACGAATATCTTTCAATGTTTGTTCCACCGCATGAAACACTTCATGTTCTGTTGCTGCATGATCACCTCGTGCATCAATTACATTATGATAAATATAACTTACTTTTTTTCCAGAAAAGACATCGCGAAATTGTTGACGATTCATTGCGGCTAAATCCTTATATTGAATAGCTGTAGAATCTTTATAATGATTTGAAAGAATCGTTGCTCTATTTTCTGTACTTGATGCTTTGTAATCATTTACATATACTTCAGCATTTTCATTAAAAGTGATTGACTTATATGGAAGTAGTGTCGCCATCCCTAAGTCCGTATACGAAGGCAGAACACCTTGCATCGCGACAATATCAGTCGATGCTTTTCGTTCTAAATTCAAAACATTAGATAACTCTTTTGCAGCTTCATAACGGAGTGCATCTGATATAATTACAAACACTCTTTCCTCTTTATTAACGAATGGTTGTACAAATGATCGATAAAATGTATATTGTGACTCTAGACCTGCAATTGGCCAATATTTTTCTTGTTCCCCCACAAGCGCATCTGACCATTTTATTGCTAAATCATTTATATATACATTTGTATATATGTTTTCTACTTTATCTCGAAGTGCCCTAAAACCATCTTTATCTTCAATCTGATCGAATGCTACATAAAATTTTCTATATGCTGTGTCTATATTGTGATATTTACTCTCGTATGCTTTAAATAAATCAAATGGCTGTGATTCAGTAATTGCATTACCCATTTCATATATTTGTTGAAATAACTGAATCGCTTGATACAGTGCTTCGTATTCATTACGGAATACACTAAACCAATGTAACTTTCTTCTTGCCACAATTATTTCTATATATGACGTGTAATCATGAATTGCATCCATTAATTGTTTTGTAATATAAGTAATAATGCTTGTATCAAAACAACGGAACGTATCTGACGTTATATAATCTTTTATTTCTTTACTTTGTAGGTGCTCCGTCACTTTCACTTGTTTTTCCACCGTATTTGCGAGCTCATTGTAAATTACTTCATCCGCACTATGATTCATAAATTGATTCATAAATACAATAGCATTCATTGGCATAGCTGAGATGTATGGGTGCCATGTTTTTGGTATATCCCCACCAAATGTTTCACTAACATTTGTTAATAAGAAGAAAATAAGGAGTGAATTGATTGACTTTTTTTGTGAATTATATCCATATGTTTTCTCTACAAGGCTCCAAAATGTCTCTTCATCACCAAACTTTTGAATGCTCTCCCAATACTTATTCGTTTCTTTTAGTTGTTCTCTAAATAACGCCTTTATTATTTCATCCAAATTCACAATACTACATTTACATAAAGATGCTAATACAGTAAGATCAATTTGTTCTTCTGTATATTCAGGAACTGAAAACGATTTAAACAACGCTTCACGTTCTTTACTCTTAAAGAACTTTGTATATTTCTTAAATACATCTCGCAAAGCAGCATCATTTGTTATACCTAATTCTCTCATCATGACAGTCATTTTATCTGTTGCAAACTCTTGACTATACTTATACACATCAAGTAGCCAATCTTCTCTTGCTGAAGGCTTAGCCATATTTGCATAAATTAAAAAGTTAGAATTCACATCATTTTTTTCTACTTCTAACTTAGTGGCAAACATATTATGCGGAGTTAATTTCCAAATACGAACACCTTCTAAATTCAGTTCATCTATATCTTCGATAAACTCGCCAGCTTCATCGTACCAAAAAACAATATGACGCTTCTTTCCTTCTGTTAACTCTTTATTGAACGTATCTTGTAGGACAGGATTTATTTTTTTTGTATTCATACCTCACCAACTCTCAATAGTAAGAAATAGACTCAGCGTTACCGCTGAATCTATTGTAGTTTTCACATATTATAACACGTTAAATCTTTGCTAATAAATTAGCCTTAAGTGGTTTTTTACCTTCTCCTTGCGGAAGCTCAACATTTTGGAACTTCGCATAGTTTACTTTCACACCATCATCTAAATCAATTGTTATTTTTTGGTTTGCAATATGGGCAATTACTTGATCATATTGTTGGCACTCAAGGAGTTGTTTTTGTAACTTTTCTTTTTCTTTTTTTGCACGCGTCTTATCCTTTGTTGAAGCATCAGACTCAAGTAATACATCACGACGTGCAATTTCCGCTTCATACTTACGTTGCAACGTATGAAGATAATCAGTACGAACCTGAGCTACTGTACCAACATCATAACGATGCATATAAACGAGAGCTTTAAACCCATCATTTTTACCACTATCAAACAACCAATAAATCGGACGCTTTTGATACGTCTTCACATGATCCTTAAAGAAATCTTTCAAGAAATAACGACGAATACATTGACGAGATGTTTCATTCGCCTTCTTATTTAAAGCTTCTGCAATAAAATCAAGATTCTCTTCTAGCGTCTCTTCACTAAACGTAACACGAACAAACTCAATAAAACGACTTACAATATCGTCTTCAAAATACTCATCATCCGTAATTGGAATGATATTATCATCATCCGCTTTAAATGCTTTATATTTACTTACATCAAACTCACCACCAGCAAATACTAGCCCTTCTTGATCTAGTGAATAGCGGCCAAGCATACAGCCTACTGCGTAGGAGATGAAGGATTTGATGTCTCGTTCTTTATCTGCTTGGCGGATTGTGATGTCTTTTTCATCTACTTCTGGTGTTAGTTCTTCTTGTAGCCCATATACTTTAATAAAAATATTATTAAGCTCACCTTCATTCCGTTGAAGCTGATTAAAACTTTTCTTCGTTTCTAAATCCCAATTTTCGTAAATATCAACTAATAACTTTAGACTTTGATTATTTTTTAGAAAAGGGTGCTTTCCAAAATCCCACGAAGTTTCATAATTATCCCAGTCTACCTTCGACAAACAAATACACTCTTTCACTAAAGATTCCACATGTGCTCTAATATCTTTATCATTGATTATTAAAACAGGTAAATTATTCACATCTTTCATTTGATAACTTAAAGTAGGGTTATACAAATTCATTATATAATTAATAACTTTTGTATTTAATAATCCAATTAGGTACTCTTCTGAAATACCTTCTTTTATATGAAAAGTAGGACCCTTTTTATCGTAAATTGCATTTCTTGCCAACCGGACAGAAAACCCTCTATTAGAAATTCCATTATAAGTTAATCCATTTCTAAACCAATATTTTTCATTGAGTAAGTTCGATGTCTTATTGGTCTTATAAAAATGTCTTGCATCTTCAGACCAATTTACCACAAATTCTATATTTCCATACCATTTTCTATAATATCCACCCTTAATATACAAAGCCCAATTTTTATTAATACTCTCCTCATTAACTTCCCATATTTTCCTCAAGAACTTGTCGTTATCAGCAGTAATATTTTGCGATCCTGTTACATCAATATATTCTACTAATTTTTCTTGTGAATTAAATACACTACTTAATTTTTCTGTAATCCAATAAGCAATTGGACTACTCGGAATAGAATTATAAAATTCATTCACTTTTGTATAGCGATAACTAACAGTATCCTTCACAGCCTCTAGCGTCTTCAACACTTGATTTTCAACTCCAGGAAAATCAGAAAGCTTTATATACTCACCTGGTATATCTGATGAGTAGTTTCGTAGTGTATATGCACAAACTGGAACCATTGCTCCATCAAATGAATTATATTCTAATTCTACCAGTGTACTAATGGATTTATTTTCAATAATAAAACGTCTTAAATCTTCATAGGCCGAAAGAAACATCCAAACAAAAGGAGTTAAAAATCCCAGGTGTCCGTCTGATTTAACCATTTTCATAGATTTCTCTAAAAAAGTTGAAAATAAATCTGAATTATACTTAAATTCTTTTTTGATAAAAGAAGAAAGTTCTACTGGCATATATCTAGTACCCATATATGGTGGATTTGTGACTAAAACATCAAAAGTATTTTTTAATATCTCAGCTTGTTTAATTAACCTTGGGAATATATTTATAACCTTTTCTTTACTAATTTCATTAAATAAGTCTCCAGATACATCATTTTGGACAAAAAGCAAACGACTTTGTAACAATGATTTATCAAAGTCATAGATTTTTGTTAATGATCCATAAATATTAGCATCTCTAAAGTTATGAATAAAGCCCTTAATTACCTCGTAAACTGAACCTTCGTTTTCTCCAGCAATATAAACAATATCTTCTTCATTCAATTGATTGCTTTCTTGAATATAAGCTAAATTTAATGTTATTTCTTTCTTTTCAATCCTTCGAAGGAAACGTCTATTATATTGTTGTCCTTTCATAATCAAAGAGAAACAAGCTAATTGATAAGCACGTTCATCAATATCTAACCCATAAAGATTATTTTCAATGATTAAACTAGGGATTTCTCTATCACTATAACCACATCTATTATATATTTCGTAGAGAACATCAAACATATACACCAGAATATGCCCACTTCCCATTGCTGGATCAAAACACTTTATTTCTTCTACTTTCATTTCTTTATTAATATACGGGGCTATCTTCTCTTCAAAATCAAATTCTGATTTCGAATTTTCTAAATAAAAATCCCAACCATTAATCAACTCCCTATCTTCGGGATGTGATTCAATCCAATAACGCCCTAATGAGTTTTGTACCATATATTGCACAATCCATTTAGGTGTAAATAGCTGAGTAGCAAATGGTATTTCTTCTGTTTCATATTTCTTTTTTGATTTAATTACACGATCTTTTTCTTCAAAAATGTAGTATTGGTACAACCATCCAATAATCTCCACTTGCTCTTTCCAATCAGCTTCTTCAATCATTGAAACTAAATCACGTACAACTGAGCCTTCTCCAAGTAAATTATCTGGTAGTAATAATTCCGTATAATCTTGAATTGTTTCAAACATCATCGGCATAATTTCACCGAGTTTGTTACATTGTTTAATTAAAATATATTTAAATAAATCTTCAGTTTTGTTTTCATCTTGCAATCGATACACGATATCTAAGTTTAAATCTAAATCTTCAGCGATATTCGTTACGTCACCAATAACGTCTGGTTCGTTTTTCCCCTTTTGCGCTGAGGAAAGAACTCGTACACCTGTTGGTAAATATTCATTTACTTCCATAAAACGAATAGCAATGAAACGATTAAACCATGTATAGGAAACTTCTTCAATTACTTGTTTATAGTCTTTTTCTTTGATCTTCTGAATTAGTTTTGTACGTTGTTCTAATTCATAACTTTTAAAAAATTTATTATTAATTCGGAATCCATCTTCATATGTTTCTGGTTCTTTAATTTCAGTTTCTGTAATACCGAGCTCATACGCTTTTTGCTTTACAGCGTCCATTAAATTCATACGAGCTGATACTGCAAAATTTTTAATTGCAGTTTTATTCATTATGTATTCCTCCATTTCACCTATAGAAAAGAAGGATAGCACCTCCCTTTTCGTTACTTTACACTAATTTAATAACTGAAGCGTCTTCTAATTCTTTTTGTAATTGTTTTCGAATTTCATCTAGTACTGCTTCAATATCTTCTTCGCTTTCAATTGTTTTCGTTCCGCGAAGAATTGTATTTTTACTGATTGTTTTCTTTATAGCTTTATACTCAACAATTGGATCAATAACAGTCGCTCCACCAGTACCAGTTTTTACTGTAGGCGGTGGTGTAACAGGCGGTTTACGTCTTTCAACTTCATTTGCAATGTCATCAATACATCTTACTTTCAATCGGTCACTCTCTGTTTGCATTGCAATTGCTTCATAGAAATTGTTTACACGGTTCAATCTATCCTTTATACCGTCAAAACTATTTTTAAATTTGTTAAAGAACGTACTTTTAATCTCTTCATGCTTATTAAGTTCTTCTAAAACAGTTTGATAATCAGCTTCAATTAAATTCTTAATTGGTTTACATTCTTTTTCTAACAATTCTACAAATAGTTCATCAAACTCTTTAATAAGCCCTGGCAACTGATGAATATTTTTATACGGTTCTTTATGTTTCACAACCTTCGATATACTCTCAATGAAACCAGTTACCTTTTGGTCCGTTACATACGTTTGGTTCTTCTCAAAGATGTTTAATCGTTTTACTGCATCATCATAAATATCCCTCTGTGTTTCAAAGAAAGCTTTTACAGGCTCCACATCTTCTGCATAATCCAAGAATTCATTTTGTAATTGTTTTGCTTTATTATAGAAACTTGCCGTATCTGAAATGTTTAGTAGCTGTTCAATCGATTCTTTACCATCTTGCAATACATCTTGGCCTGGATAAAAAGTATTACGATATTGAACTAGCAATACATTAATTTTATTCTTCTCAGATGCTAGTAGCTCTTTAAATCGATTCATTAATCCGTCTTCATCTTCCGGTAAAGCAGTAACTTCAAATACTTCTTTTGAAAGATCTTTAACAACTTTCATTAGCGCAGGTGAAATACGTTCCCTCTTTTTCACAATGACACGTTCTACATAATCACGCTTCGTTATGTAATTTACTAAATCGCGCTCACTTGTTGTTAAATTAATACTATTCAATTGTAATTTAATTTCTTGCCCTTTAAACAATTTAATAATGAATGAAGCAATATCAAGATCTTTCCATCCATATGGTTGTTTTGTAAAATGGGTTGTGATGCCCTTAATCGTAATCTGTTGGTTGCGGGTTGTTAAACGAGCGATATAGTCATTTATCTCTTTAACCGCTAACTGATTAGCATCTTCATTATCGCCTGAAAGCGTTAACTGCGTTGTATTTTCAACTAACAATTCATTTAATTGCTTCGCTGTGTCAATAAATTTCTTCACATAATGCAGCTTATTATATAAATTATCAATCAATACTTTAAAAGCATCATTAATTCTCTCAACAGGATTTTTCTCTTTCACATCTAATTGCTGCGAGTTAACAAAGATTTCGGCATATTTTAATGCTTCTGTTACATACGTATGAACGCGATCTTTTCGTTCGTTCGCTTCTCTTGATTTACGCACCTTAATATCTTCGATCGCTTGGGAAGCTGCTGTGCCACTTTTAATTTTCAAGTATGCTTGTATTCTTAATATCTCTGTCATTTCATCTAAATAAGAAGTGTCTTGCGGTAATTTTAATATTACATTACTCTCACGCATAGACATCATTTTCAATTCAGAGTCATTTAATTCAGTCGTTGCATCGAAATATGGCGTAATGATCTTCAAGCCAATATCATTCGTCTGCATACCAATTGGACGATCGTCAATAATTGTATTAAAACTAAAATGATATTTAGGAGAATAACGATATTTTTTATCTTGATAGACCACATTAAAAATGACATCACCAATTTTTTGAATAACTTCCGCTGAATCAACATGCATATTTTTAATTTCACGGTTAACATCTTGTTCATCATTTGTTAAGAAAATATACTCTTGTCCATTTTTTTGAATTAATGTTTCTTTACTTAATCGAATTAATGAACTTTCAATTTTCTTCTTCAGCTCAATTTTATCGTCACTTATGTTTTGAATCATTAACGTTGCTAAATTTTCTAAGTTTGCAGGTAGTTCTTTTACATATTTAATTAAGAATAGTAATTTCAATACTTCTACATCGTATTCATTTAAGCGTGAATTGTTTTGCGCATGGATGATTACAGTACGAATACTCGAATCTAAAAATGCTTCAATTGTTTGATAGAACGCCGAAAATGGGATAAGAGCTCCAGTCTCGCTTTCAGCATATTTCATTGCTGATTCTTGGAATGCACTCAATAAAGAGCGCTCCCCTTCTGCTAAATGCTTTCCTGATGCCCCATGAATTCGAATACCTGTAAATACTTTTTGTAGTAAGTTAAATTGATATGGAATAAACGGATAAACATCTACGAAATCTTCCTCATTATTAAATATTTTCATTTCTGCTGTATCACCAGAGAATGTAATTAAATTCTTTAAGATGGAACTGTTATCACCATAAAGAAGTCGTAAAGTTTGTTTACCAACTTCGTTTTTTAATAAAATACGTTTTTTAATTACTTCATCTACGTGAGCACTAGACAGGCTTAATCTTGTATCAAAACGACCTTGAATTTTCGAAAAGTCGTTTCCGTTAACTTTAACAACAGAGTCAATATCTTGCTGACTTGTTACCAATACCCATACTTTTCCTCCGCACTGCGTACCGATATCTTCTACTACTGTTTGGAGATTCAGCATCAGTTGTGAATCATTACCGATATATTGTCCTAATTCATCTATAAGGAAAACAACATGGTGGTTATTTCCTTTCGCTTCTACATATTCACGCACACGTTTAGCAAAACGATCGATACTAATGAAATAATCCTCTTCCGCACGTTCATACCAATTACGTGCTGCATCTTCACTCATTTTCGTTGTTTTTGACAACGCTTCTATAATCGAATCTTCTTCATAATAAAAATCTTCTCGAGCTTCTTCCCATGTATTCCCCGAAATCTGTTCAAATTCCGCCTTAAATTCCTCATAACACCCGTCTTTCACCATTTGACGTTCTAAATCAGCTATCCAAGGGATCGAGCCACAAAATCCTTGCATTTCATTAAATACTTTATTAAACACTTTTACAATTGCATTTTTATCCGACTTTGAATCCGATTCGCTTTTAGAATCAATATTAAAAAGAATTACATCTGTTGTTGTATTTCCGGCCAGTTTCATATCTGCGAGGACCATCGGATCTAATATTTTATTATTAAAAAATGAAATGGCATCTTTATCGATTTCTTTTTCATCCATTACATGTTTATTCTCTAATAAGTAAGAAAGGATTTTTAAGAAGTGTGATTTACCAGATCCGAAGAAACCTGAAATCCAAACTCCCATTTTATCCGTATGCCCAGTAATACCTTTTTTATATGATTTAAAGAACTCACCCATATGATGTAACAACTCATTGGTTACGACATACTCATCTAGTTCTTGATAGATGTTTTTATCATCATCTTGTCCAACTTTAATAACACCTTTAATATCACGGTTAATCTCTTTTTCAAACATTTTTTGAATTTGCATATACTACCTCTCCTCCAATTCTCTCTATTATTTATCAATCAATTGAAATGCCCTATAGTAATTATCATCTTTAATTTCACCAAATAATACGAGCTCCAGTCCATCATATGTGCCTGGGAAAAACATCACTAACGGTACTTTGTCGACTGCTTTATGTAAGTTATTTAATATCGTATGCGAGCGAATGATTGGAAATACTTTTCCTACTCCTGTCAAAAAAACAATATCATTAGGTTGTACTCTATCTGTAATATACTGCACAACTAAATCATTGTTACTTGTTAGACGCAAAGCTTTTCGTGTCGCATTTAAGATAAAGTTGCTCCCTTTTTTTTGCTCCATATCGATATTTTTTTGCAAGTAGCCTTTTTCCTCTAATATTTCTAGCATCACTTCATATAAATCGAATTCTCTTATATGTAGGGAACTATCATTTTTTAATCGTTCTTGCATATAAACAATATGTTCTCTCACAAGCATCTCGTATTTCGGATCATAATCAAAAATATAAAACCCTATCTCATTGCCTAATCCTTTATTTTCACGAAAGGATGCATCTGTAATTTTCGGTAAAATTTCATCTAGACGTTCATTTATTCTTCTCACACTATTCACCTACTAAAATATCCATATATATGCCGTCACCTAATGCGCGTATATGTTCTACTATATCAATATTTAATAACGGTCTTTCAATTTCTCGATTTCCTTTCTGATTCTTTAAATAACCAGCTTCAAATAATATTCTAATGTACACTTGTTTCAATTTATAAAATGTATAATCATTCCATGATGCAACCTTTTCACTTTGCTGCTGTTTATTTTCAAAGAATATATTAAAATCAGCATCTGTCAGAAAAGCTTCTCTAAAAACAAACTTCTCTTTAAACACCTCATTCA
The DNA here is from genome assembly GCF_016483705.1 of Bacillus cereus group sp. N6. Lineage (NCBI taxonomy): Bacteria > Bacillati > Bacillota > Bacilli > Caryophanales > Bacillaceae > Bacillus > Bacillus cereus group sp. N6. The sequence goes on along the minus strand of NZ_JAEHBI010000069.1, from coordinate 1,754 downwards.
TAAATTCAAAAAATAAACGGTCTGTTTTCATAATGGAATATAATACAATAGCCTTGCTGGATTCTATATCCCCACATCCAATTCCCCTAATTAAATAATCATCTAATATTTTTAAACGGGCCAAAACACTTGATGCAATTTCCTTTTTTCTTGATTCCGTATTAACTTGAAAAACATTTTCTGAAACCGCCTTTTCTTTCACTTCAAACTCTTTAAACCCTTTATTTAATAGGATTGAAACTTTCTTCATCTCTAAAAACAGAAGTGGACGGGACTTAATAGTTGACTTATAAACTTGCTCTTTTACCATTTTTTCACATTCCTTCGGGCCACTTTTTGATATTTCTATTGTACCCTTTTAAGTAAATAAATAAAAGAAATTTCTATATTAAAATAAAATCCAGCATTATTTACGTCACATATATCATCACTTACAAATAAACCAATAGAAGAGTATTAATCACTAAACTTAACCATCCCCCCATACCACTCATAACTCTCCTCCAAAACCCCCCTCATCTCCCCACTATCCCTATAATAAGAATTCCAACCCCGCTCCCTCAAAATCCCCTTCCAACTATCACTCTCCACCATCTTCTTAATAACACTATCCCAATAAGCAACCTCTTCCTCCGTCATATCTTTCGGGCCTATAATACCTTTCCAGTGCTGGAATATGACGTTGATTCCTTGTTCTTTCCAGGTTGGGATTTCTGGTAGTCGGTCTAGCTGTTTTGGTGCGGATACGGCTAGTATTTTTATTTTGCCGGCTTTGTATTGTTTTTCGGCTTCGGATAGGGTCAGGGTTGCGGCGCTGATTTGTTTGTTCGTTAGGGCGTTTATGATTTTTTCTTTGTTTTCGTAGACGAAGAATTGTAGTTCGGCAGGGTTTATGCCGAATGCTTTGCTTACTTGTACGAAGGATAGGTGATCGTCGTTTCCTAGGCCTGGGGCAACACCGATTTTGAAGTTGTTCTTGTCTTGTTTTAGTTGTTCCATTAGTTGTTTTGCGTTTTCTATGTTCGATTCTTTTGATACGGCAACGACTTCCCAGTCCGATGCGAGTTTTGCGAGCGGCGTGAAGTCTTTATATGTTAGTTTACTGTGGCCTAGTAGGTTGTTCGTTATGAGTAAGCTTGAGTTAATCGCCAGTACGTGACCGCCTTTTTGTTTCGTATATTTCCATCCAACGTCACCGCTGCCACCTACTTTGTTTGTGACAGTGATTGGTTTTGTGAAGATTTTTTCTTCTGTTAGTGTTTTTTGCATCGCTCGCGCTGTTAAGTCCCATCCTGCTCCTTGAACGTTCGGCGCAACGATTTCTACTTTGTCTATGTTTACTGTATTCGTTTGAGATTTTTCTGAGGAACAACCAGCTATTACTCCTGTCATGATCCATATACATAGTAATAATCGTTTTTTCATAGTCCTCGTCCTATGCGATATTTTCGTTCTGGTCGTCCAATAATGCCGTGTGACCTGGTCAAGAAAAACTGGAACATCAATTAGATTACGCAATTGATTTTGAATACTGATACGGAGTCATGCCATTTAATGATGAATGAGGACGAACGGAATGATAGTACATATAAATAAATTCAGCCACTAACTGATTGACTTGGGCGAGAGAAATCAATTTTTCTCCATGTAAGCACTCACGTTTAAAGATGCTAAAAAATTGATGTTAGACTAAAAAGTAGACACAGGTTACTATAATAAAAAATGAACCAAATGAGGTGTCTACATGGGGAAAG
>NZ_JAEHBI010000068.1:0-17139 GCF_016483705.1 Bacillus cereus group sp. N6 | reverse complement strand
ATTTTTCTGCGTTAGGAAGTTCTCAGCTTTCCTTCCTTCTCTGTATAACCGGATAAAATAACTCGTGTCCTTTTCTTTGCTTTTAAAAGTACATCCATTAATTGTTATTTACTATATCTTATTCATTTTATTTTTGCAAGTGTTTAAAAATGATTTTTTATTTAATAAAAAAAGAAACCAAAAATAGATTTTTGGTTTCCTCTTCTCAATTTTACCAATCTTGTGGTTCGTAATTTAAGTCTGAAAATAGACGTCGTTTCTCTTTCTTCGATAAATCTCTCCACTGTCCAACAGGTAAATTATTTAATTCTATATTCATAATTCTTGTACGCTTTAAAGTGTATACTTGATAACCTAAAGCTTCACACATACGACGAATTTGACGATTCAACCCTTGAGTTAAAATAATTTGGAATTCATATTTTGATAACTGTGTTACCTCACAAGGAAGCGTTTTCGTTCCTAAAATTTTCACACCAGCTGCCATTTTCTCTAGAAAATCAGGTGTAATTGGCTTATCTACTGAAACGATATATTCTTTTTCATGTTTGTTTTCAGCACGTAAAATTTCATTTACAATATCACCATCATTCGTTAATAAAATTAAACCGTCTGAGTCTTTATCAAGACGTCCAATGTGACTAATTCGTAATGGATGATTCACTAAATCGATAATATTACCTTTTACAGCTTTTTCACTCGTACATGTAATACCTACTGGTTTATTTAAAGCGATATATACGTGATCTCGAGCAATACGAAGTTGCTCTCCATTTACGCGTACATCATCACCTGGATTTACTTGGTCACCAATTTTTGCAACCTTACCGTTAATAATTACTCTTCTCTCATTAATTAGTTTATCTGCTCCACGTCGAGACGCTTTTCCAGCTTCACTAATAAATTTATTGATACGCAAATTAGGCACATCCTTTTCAAAAAAATTCAAGCTCACACTGCTTCTACCGTACAATACAAAAGGGTAAGCCTTCTATTATAACTTAAATATATTAACATGAAAGGGTATATAACGTCTTCTATTAATTACTCGTTTATAAGAAAATATCTTTATTATACATTCATTTATGCACGTTTTGTACACTTAATATACAAGCCACTCTTCCTTACATATAGCTTGTTTACCTCTTATATCTTTTAAATCATCATGAATATTAGCTAGTTTAAACAACTCAGGGAAAATCTCTTCTACATAATTTTGATGCGTCATTTCATCTTTCCAATAAGTTAGCACAATGTAACGATTTTCAGTTTTTAAAGACTTCCCAACAACTCCACCTAACATCCCTTTTGCATTTTCCATCCCTTTATTCCAAATTGTTTCTTGTTTATGTAAAAACTGCTTTTTTCTTTGTTGTTTTACATCACAAATTGCAACTCGTACAAAAGATCCTGCTGTAATTACATCGTTCAAATGCGTATCAGTTATATCATACAACGGTTGAAATAATTCAATTTCACATGAAAGAAACGTATCCTCTTGATTACTATTTAAATAAATGGTATCGTGTGCACTATTCATAAATGATTGATAAGCCCTTCTATCTTCCCATAAAGTGAATACACATGCCTCATCTTCATTCCATCCACCAAATTGTCCGTGAAATCCATCTAGATGCTGTATAGCTTGCCATTTTTCTTGTGCTTTTGAAAATAACTCTTTTTTCTCTTCTTCCACCTTACAGTAGATTGTTTTTAGTAACATTTTTAACTCCCCCTTAGGATATAATTTACCTTCCACTTATAATTTTCAGTTTACATAATATTTTTATAATCTCCTCATTACTCTTTATGTGCATATAGAACTAATCATATTTATCACTACATCTATCAAACCATCTATCTGATTTTATTTCAAATAATTCAGAATCAAAAGAAAAGATGTAACCCTTAACGAATTACAACTTTATCTTATCTCCCTTTCTTATTCACCTTTTGTTCAAATAAATAATATGTAAGTTCTCCTGGATAATGTAATACAGTTACCTTCCGCTCCCCTTTTTTAAAACTAACAGTATGTCCGTTTTCCCCTAAGTTCTCCCATCCACTAGCCTTTGTAATAGGCATTACACTTATATATTTATACTCCTCTTCCTTATCATCGTTAATATGAATTGCTGACATTGGTACTGGAAAATCTTCAATTTTAGATTCTTTGTCTAAATATATAAGTGTAAATAAACTAACTAATAACACAACCGTTGAAATATTTGAAACTAGTTTTCTTCTATTCATTTTCACTAAAAACCCTCTTTTCTCACATATTACTTTCATTATTTTACTAATCTTGATTATTTGTGTATATAGAAAATATAATTAAAATTAATTCCAGACTATATTCTCTATTATTAACAATATTATTGTTATATATTATAATTAAAGGATATTTACTTTTGGAGGTATTACCCATTGAAGAAATTATTTTTTAATAAATGGACAATAGTTATTTCTATTTTTATTATTACCTGTACGATTTTCTACACAACTAAAGATAAAAATAATAACGAAAAAACTATCGTAGAAACAATTGATACAAAAAGTTTTAAAACTAAATTACAACCAAAAATTGATGAATTAACTACAAATTATAATGACATCATCGAAAAAGATTGGTTGCCTGCCTGGGAAGAGATTAACACGAACGGAGATTCAGTAGACAGAGATAAACTATTAGTCACAATGACTGCTATTTCCAAACAATATGAAAAAATCATGAACGAAATAGACACTGTGAAAATTAAAGAAAATATATCGGAAGTACAAATACAAGAACAACTAATTTATTTCACAACTGAATTTAAGACTGCTTCTAAATTTATGAAAAACGCAGCAAATTTAATTATAGACGGAGCAAATAACTCTACTCCATCCAATGAAACAATTGAAAATACTAAACATGCTTTAGGACTTGCGGACCAACATATTGTCCTCGCTTTATCTACGTTAAATGAAGTTGAAGTTAAATTAGGACTTGCAAAAAAATAAAACTGGTTACTATTTTAACATAAAAAAAGATTGCAATTCATATTTTGTCTGTCTATAATGTTTTTATTGATTTACAATCAATATTTTTATAAATTTTATAATTCGGATGAACCATTCAGGAGAAGGTCTATTGATCTACCGACGGGGCAAAAAGTTGCTGAATCAACTTTGAAACTCTCAGGTCTTGTTTACAAGTAGAACTGCATGGGGACGAATCTCTGGAGAGACTCCCTCTCGCTTTTATATAGCGCGGAGGAAAAAGAGCACCGAAGGAGCAAATCCGCTACTATAGCGGATAATCTCTCAGGTAAAAGGACAGAGACAAGCGAAAGAAAATGCCGATTTGTATCGGTTTATTTTTCTATCCCTTGTTTCTCCAGAGACCATTTCATTTACTTGAAGTGGTTTTTATTTTTTCATAAAAAGGAGAATACAGATGGAGACAGTAAGTACAGTATTAGAACAAATCAATCACTATGTGTGGGGATTACCAACGTTGTTGTTACTCGTTGGTACTGGTATCATTCTCACAGTGCGTTTAAAAGGATTACAGTTTAGTAAACTATTATACGCTCACAAACTAGCTTTTAAAAAATCAGAAGATACATCTTCCTCTGGAGATATTAGCCACTTCCAAGCACTTATGACAGCTATGGCGGCAACGATAGGTATGGGAAATATAGCCGGTGTTGCAACTGCAGTAACGATCGGTGGACCCGGTGCAATCTTTTGGATGTGGATTACTGCTTTGTTCGGTATGGCAACAAAGTATGCCGAAGCAATTCTTGCGGTGAAATACCGTGTTAGTAATGAAAATGGTGAATATTCAGGTGGACCAATGTACTATTTAGAACGTGGTTTAGGTAAGAAATGGCTTGCAGTTTTATTCGCTATATTCGGCACAACTGCTTCTTTCGGTATCGGTAATATGGTGCAATCTAACTCAGTTGCAGAGGCAATGCGAATTAATTTCTCTTTCCCTCCTGCTTTAACTGGTATATTTATGTCGTTTTTAATCGCCATTGTTATTTTAGGCGGTGTGAAAAAAATCGGGAAAGTGACAGGATATATCGTTCCTATTAAAGCTTTCTTTTATATCATTGCTGGGCTTATTATTATTCTCTATCACTACGATCAAATTCCAGAAGCATTCTCACTTATTTTTTCTGGCGCATTCAATGGGACTGCAGCTGCTGGTGGTTTTATTGGCGCAACAATTGCATCTGCAATTCAAATCGGAATGGCGCGCGGTGTATTTGCAAACGAAGCTGGTTTAGGGAGTGCCCCTATTGCTGCAGCTGCCGCAAAAACTGATTCACCTGCAAAGCAAGCTTTAGTTTCTATGACTGGTACTTTTCTAGATACGTTTATTGTATGTACCATTACAGGGCTAGTATTAATTACTACAGGTGCATGGAAATCAGGTAAAACTGGCGTTGAAGCGACAACACTTGCGTTCCAATCTGTATTTGGCACTGCTGGTAGTATGATTCTTGGTATCGCAATTATATTATTTGCCTACTCTACTATTTTAGGATGGTCGTATTACGGCGAGAAGTGCGTGGCTTATTTATTTGGAGAAGGTGCTGTTAAATATTATAAAGCGATCTTTATTGTCATGATTGCTATTGGGGCTAATTTAAAACTAGGTATCGTATGGACATTTGCTGATATTGCAAATGGACTTATGGCGATTCCAAACTTAATTGGCCTTATTGGGTTAAGTGGTATTGTTGTTGCTGAAACGAATCGCTTTTTACAAGCAGAGAAATTGAAAGAAAGTCATAAAAAACAGGCAAGTTAATATAAAAAAAGGAATGACTCATACATAATGAGCATTCCTTTTTTCGTTTTCTAACTCAGTAAATGTCATGAAAAATATATTTATATCGATCTTTCCCTTTTTTTATTCCACTAAAAGTTTTTCACATAAATGACATAAATCGTATGGTCTAACTATATAGTTGAAAAGGAATGTGACATTAAAGTGTCGCCGAAAAACTCATCCAAGAAAAGGGAGGAAAAATCTTTTGAAAAACAAAATCATTGTTTTCCTATCTGTTTTATCATTTATTATTGGTGGTTTCTTTTTTAACACAAATACTTCAAGTGCTGAAACATCATCTACTGATTACGTCCCTAACCAATTAATCGTTAAGTTCAAACAAAATGCCTCTTTAAGTAATGTTCAATCTTTTCACAAATCTGTCGGTGCTAACGTTTTATCTAAAGATGATACGTTAGGTTTTGAAGTCGTTCAATTTTCAAAAGGTACTGTCAAAGAAAAAATAAAAAGTTATAAAAATAATCCAGATGTGGAATATGCAGAACCGAATTATTACGTTCACGCCTTTTGGACTCCGAACGACCCATATTTTAAAAATCAATATGGATTGCAAAAAATTCAAGCTCCACAAGCTTGGGATAGTCAACGAAGTGATCCTGGTGTAAAAGTAGCTATTATTGATACAGGAGTTCAAGGTTCACACCCTGATTTAGCTTCGAAAGTAATTTACGGACATGATTATGTTGACAACGACAATACATCTGATGATGGTAATGGTCATGGTACGCATTGCGCTGGAATTACTGGAGCACTTACGAATAATAGTGTTGGAATTGCTGGTGTTGCCCCACAAACTTCAATTTATGCCGTCCGCGTATTAGATAATCAAGGAAGTGGGACTCTTGATGCTGTAGCGCAAGGGATTAGAGAAGCTGCTGATTCAGGTGCAAAAGTAATTAGCTTAAGCTTAGGCGCTCCAAATGGTGGGACTGCTTTACAACAAGCCGTTCAATATGCATGGAATAAAGGCTCTGTTATTGTTTCAGCTGCTGGAAATGCTGGAAATACAAAAGCTAATTATCCTGCTTATTACAACGAGGTGATTGCAGTTGCTTCTACAGATCAATCAGATAGAAAATCTTCATTTTCTACTTATGGTAACTGGGTAGATGTTGCAGCACCAGGTTCAAATATATATTCCACATATAAAGGAAGCACGTATCAATCATTAAGTGGTACATCTATGGCAACACCTCATGTTGCAGGAGTCGCTGCTCTTTTAGCAAATCAAGGATATAGCAATACACAAATCCGCCAAATTATTGAGTCAACGTCTGATAAAATTAGTGGTACAGGTACGTATTGGAAAAATGGTAGAGTCAATGCATATAAAGCTATACAATATGCTAAACAATTACAAGAAAATAAAGCCTCTTAAGAAATAATGTAAAACTTTAATCAGTGATCTGCCATTAGTGCGGGATAAAATAGAAGGAGAGACTTTTACAATTAAAGGCTCTCCTTCTTACAAACTATATTACTCCCCCTCCTTCTGCACCATATGTAAATACAGTACAAAATCCGTCATTGTCGACGAATGACCGAGTTGACGGATCATCGCTGTTATATTTCCTCTATGATATGTACCATGATTTACGACATGTTGTACTAACTCTAAAATTGAAGTTTCTAATTTCCCTGCATATGGATTCTCGATAACAAATACAGCATTCACGTCTTGTATTGTAATTAAAAAGTCTTTATATTGATTTGCCATGTTTTTAAACATTTTTTCTAATTCATGTAACGATTTAGTTTCGATTTGTTTTCGTAAATTTTCTCGGTCTTGTATTGCTTCATTCATACTTTTACCATGCACTATGTGTAACCACACTTGATCTGTAATATAAATATGCGCAAAAGTATCCTTAATTGATGGAAATACACTCTGTATCTTTTCGCTAAAGATTGTCTCATAGCTTGGTAACTCTTTTAATCGATTGAATAATCGCGTATTAGCCCAATCATGGTAATCAAACTGTTTTAACATGTACTCTTTCAATCTAAATCGCCTCCTTATTGTACGAAACGAATGTTTTGTTTCTCCATTTCCGATTCTCTATCAGCTTTTGCAATCCCTTTTTCTTCAACTACATGTTTATTTATAGTTTTATATTTTACATACGTATGAAATTCCGTTTGAAATGGAAACGGTGTAATCCGTATTGTTTCCTCGTCCACCCATTCAGCTTGAATAGGTTTCTCCACCTTACTATTAAACATTTCCGTTCCTTCAAAACCACCTTTAAACAAATCAATTTCATCTTCCTTTTCTACGCCAGGTTTATTCATACACACATATAAAGAAAGTTCATCGCAAAACTTTAATAATCTATAATGTTTATCGAACATCGCAAATTGTTCTTTCGTTAACGTTTTCAAAATTCTTTTTTGTCGTTTCAATTCATGTTTATAAAAAGACATCATTTCTTCGTCTTCGTCATTTAATGAAAATGATAAAAAATGTTTACTACAAAGTAATGCTCCGTATGGATTCGAATCTTCAATTTCATTCAAACCAATCGTATAAAAAACAAAACGCAATGAACTTGGACAATCCATAAATGTATATGGAATATTTTTAGCATCATTCAAAATTGGTACTTTATCAAGTTCTATCCATCCTCTATCATGCTCATATATTGCATCAATTGTCTCTTTTAAGTATGTTTCATCTTCAAAAAAATCTTCTTTTATATGCTTTGCAATCTCTCCAGCTAAAAAACCATGATCATGTTGACGAATTAATATACTTTCTTTCTCATTCTTTTCACGAAAAATCATTCATATACTCCCCCTCATCCTCATATTACAGCATTTTCTATACATCAATTCTTAATTAATCCCTAATTATTAGCAGGGATTCAGTCTCTTACAACGAAATTAACATAACTATATAGTATTCTTTCTAACCATATAAATAGCTTTCTCTATACTATCCATTATACTAAAACATTCATTCTAAAAAACTTTTTATGAGGTGAAAACATGAACAAAACAGAATTAGTTAAAAACGTGGCACAATCCGCTGATATTTCTCAAAAGGAAGCTTCTGCAGCGGTACAATCCGTATTTGACACAATTGCTACTGCATTACAATCTGGCGATAAAGTTCAATTAATCGGCTTTGGAACGTTTGAAGTGCGCGAAAGATCTGCTCGTACAGGACGTAATCCACAAACTGGCGAAGAAATTCAAATCGCTGCTGGTAAAGTTCCAGCATTTAAAGCTGGTAAAGAGTTAAAAGAAGCTGTGAAATAAATAAGAAACCAGCCATTTTATAGGCTGGTTTCTTATTTTCTATTTAAGCAGATTTTTTATATTCTCTGCATGATATACTTCACAAATATAAAATATGCATTTGCAATTACTTACAATTTGATATTTTCTAGTTGGATACACATTCGCCGTAACAGAGCATCCATCAAACAATTCAATAATATTCCCAGATGGCTGATATCCTTCGTATAATACGTTTCTTCTTACTTCCATCTTTTCTATAATTTTTTCAACTGGAATATTCCCACTCTCTAATTCACTCTTAATTGTATTTGGTAAAAACGAAGTGTCCGCAAAAATTAGATTCTCAGATAACACTTTTCCTTTATAACTAACATTGGATACACGGTAAAGAAATGTTCCGTTTTTATCAAAGAAATTCTTTGCTTCTTTCGGGATGTACTGTCTATCAAGTACCTCTTGTTCGAGAATTTCAAACTGAACTGTATCATTCAAAAGCTTTTCTAAAGCATGAATAGATGATGTATCTCCAGAAAATAAAATATTTTTAATTGCTTGTACATTATAAGTGAATTCATTTGTTCTATTTTCCGCTACTAACATGAGGAACACCTCTTCTATAAGATTTTTTATTTAACTTATTTATAATTTAAAAGCGCTACTGCGTCTAACTGTGTAATTTCAGTTACTTCTTTACTAAATATTGCAATTGAAGCCATATAATCTGCACTTGGCCTTATATCCTCCATCATTGTATTTTCTACTAACCCTTGCCTATCCTTAAAAACTAACAAATTTGGAGGATCATTTGGAGCTGATACAGTAATACCTACTGGTGAAATCATTAGTCCTTCACCTGTCGCTTTTAGTACCGCTTCTTTTCGAGTCCAATATGTTAAAAAACCTTCTATTTTCTGTTCATTAGGTAACTTCATAACTTGTGCTATTTCAATGTCTGTTAATACGCCCTCTGCCATTTTCATAACATCTACATTTGGATTCATTTGTTCAACATCAACGCCTACAGGTGCAGACTTTGTAAATGCAACAACAACCCACTCACCCGAATGTGAAACAGATATTTGCGGCATTCCTTCTGGTAATTGTGGTCTACCATGTTGTAACTTACATACAGGGCACATTCGATTAATCGGTACTTGAACTGGCGACATAGAAAGGATCTTTCCAAGAACTAATCTACTAATTACACAACCTATTATAAATCGTGCACGATCTGCCGAATGATGATATGAATTTGCTTTCTCTCGTTCAACATCATTTAGTAAATTGTAATGCCATGATTGTAAATCTGAAATTCTTGCCCACCATATTTGACAACTATTCTCATTAAGAGTTGGTACAGAATCTACAACTTTACTCTCTATCATGTAAACTCTCTCCTTCTAAAAAACAATATCATTTTATTTCAAAAGAATATTATTATTCTATAACTTATTCGTTTACAACTTCTTTTTCTTTTTGTAATATAGGTAACGGCTTTTTCTTCTTCTTTGCCATTACCTCTTTATCAGAAATACGTAAAGAAAATAGTAATGCTACGAGTAAAAATATTGCTGATCCAATTAACGCAGCTTGATATGGTAAGAAATCTGACTGAGCATCATTTTGTACACTATTATTTCCAAAACCGGCTAGTATACTAGCTAAAACTGCAACTCCTATCGCTGAACCTAATCGATTTTGCACATTAAATATAGTCGTAGCTCTCCCCATAGAAGGTGGCGTGATATTATTAAATGCAGAAAATTGAACTGCTCCAACAGACTGACCTAAGAAAATACCGATACCAAACAATAATGCCCGAATTTGCCATGGGTTCGTATCGTGATTTACAAAACTTAATAAAACAAAGATAATCGCCGTACAAATTAATCCAATAGAAATTACCTTTCGAGCTCCTAGTTTCTTATATGACCATGGCACAATCTGTGACGATATCATTAACCCAATCGCCTCTGGGAATGTCGTAAGACCTGATTCCAATGCGGAAACCCCTATTACATTTTGATACATAAGTGGAAAAACAAATAACATTCCTAGTAAACCAGCGGATGAAAACAATGAAATAAGACTCATTTTTCTAAAGACTGGTTCTTTTAATAAGCGTAAATCTAACATCGGTTGCTTTACTCTAAGTTCTACAATGATAAACAATGTAATGAATACAATCCCAGCTATTCCAGTACTTATAATCTCTGAAGCCCAGCCTTTTGACGGCCCTTGACTAAGTGCATAGATAAGCATCGCGAATCCTGGTGCTGAAAGAACAAAACCGAGAGAATCAAAGCGACCAGCTGATTTTTCAATATGCTCTTTTAAAAATAGTAGACCGAATAGTAATGCTACGATTCCGAACGGTAAATTAATATAAAATGCCCAGCGCCAAGACATTTGATCTACAAAAAAACCGCCAATAATTGGTCCTACTGCCGGTGCTACAGCAATTGGCAACACAATAAACCGTGAAATTTTCGGCCTTTCCTCTGGTGAAAATGTTCGGAATAACATCGCCATCCCAACTGGTGTTAAAAGCCCCCCGCCAGCACCTTGCATGATGCGAAAAAGATTCAATGAAGTAATATCATTCGCTATTCCACATAATGCAGACGCAGTTGTAAATACGAAAAGAGCGGTTAGAAATACTCTTTTCGTACCGAAGCGATCTCCTAACCAACCAGAAATCGGAAGAAAAACAGCTAAGCTAACTAAATACCCAACATTAACCGTCCCCATTGCAGGTGGAGGCACTTGTAGTTCTTTACTTATCGTTTGGAGTGCTACATTCACAATCGTTGCATCCATCGCAGCCATAAACATCGCTGTTATATATACGATGCTTACAACTACTTTTGGATTTATTTTTGCCTTCATTATCGTTTTCCTACTAATATTTTTTCGCCCACTTGTTTACTTTTCGGATTCAAATCTTCCCAGTTATTTTCAACATATTTTAAACAATCATTCCTACTAGCCTCTTCATGCACGACATTCCAACCAATAGGTACATCAAGAAAAACAGGCCAGAGAGAATACTGGCCCTCCTCATTTTTTAGTACTTTATATGTGTAATTATCATTTTCAAACGGATTCGTCATACTGTACTTACCCCTTTCTTATCCTGCAAATATTTCGCTAATACTTGTCCAATCTCTGTAAGTGGTCCTGGTTGACATAAATCTTTATGTCTACAATCAATATGGTGTTGCACAATTTGCCCCTCTAAATAATTTAGCCACGTATTTGGAGAGATAGGATCGAACCAGTCTGGTATAACAGTAGATCTAAAGAATAAAATATCTCCGTTATAAACTTTCGGTACATATTTCCCTAACAATCCTACCGAATTTACATATGTTTCTTTCAAATTTAAAATCGTCTCTTCTTCAAGACTTGCTAATGCACTTCCATCTTTACGAAGTATTTCTACTGCACTTTCCATCGTAAGTGGTTTACCATCCATGTTATCTGGATCGTATCCACCTAAAGCAAGTAATGCGATTAACGCTTCTTCTTCAGTAGGTGCTTCCGTATTCGGTAAGAAGTGACCTGGATAAGAATCCAGCATAACGAGTAATTCTACTTCTTCCCCTTCATTTTGCAGTTGCGCCGCCATTGCATGCACAACATTTCCTCCGAGCGACCAACCGAGTAAACGATATGGTCCGTGAGGCTGTACTTCACGAACGTGTTTTAAATAATCCGCCGCCATCTCCTCTAAACTTTTTGGAAGTTCTTCATTTTTAGCAATACCACGTGCTTGGACACCGTAGATTGGATAATCTGTTCCTAAAGATTTCATAAGTCCTGCATAGCACCAACTTAATCCACCTGCTGGGTGTACACAAAATAGTGGTAATTGGTCTCCGCTTGCTCGTAATGGAAGCAACACATCAAGTGCACTTTGTCCATTTCCCACTTCAAGTCTTTCAGCAAGACCCGCAACAGTAGGTGCTACAAATAAAGTTCCGATATTTAGTTCAACCCCAAGTGCTTCTTTAATACGACTCATAAGCTGCACTGCAAGAAGTGAGTGGCCACCTAGATCAAAGAATCCGTCATCAATTCCAATTTGCGGCACACTTAAAATTTCTGTAAACAGGTCACATAACATTTCTTCTTGCGGTGTTCTTGGTCCACGACTAGAAGATGATGCGATAAATTCTGGAGCCGGCAATGCCTTTCTATCTAATTTACCGTTTGGAGTTAAAGGCAACTCATTTACTACTACAAAAGCGTATGGAACCATGTAATCTGGTAAACTACCTCCAGCATACTTACGCATTTCATTCGTATCAATCATTTCATTATTTGATGCGACGATATAAGAAACTAACCGTTTATCCCCTGGTTGATCTTCCCGTACAATAACGGCTACTTGCTCAACTTTAGGATGTTTCATTATTACCGCTTCTATTTCCCCTAATTCAATTCGGAATCCACGAATTTTTATTTGATGATCTGCACGTCCTATATAATCTAGCGTCCCATCTTGACGCCAACGTGCTAAGTCCCCAGTACGATACATTCTTGTACCTGGCTTACCAAATGGATCTGCAATAAAACGTTCTGCAGTTAAGCCTGCTCTTCCTAAATATCCACGAGCAAGCCCTGCACCTGCAACATACATTTCTCCAACTACTCCAGGTGGCACCGGTTGTAAATAGTTGTCTAACACATACACTTTAAGATCAGGTATACTACACCCAATTAAACTGTTTGCTCGTAAAGAGACGATTGTTTCATCTAATTCAATATAACTAACATGTACTGTCGTCTCCGTAATACCGTACATATTAATAAGTTTTGGTGCGTTATGAGAATGTCGACAATACCAATCTTCTAATCGACTTAGCTCAAGTGCTTCTCCTCCAAAAACAACATATCGTAAAGATAATTTTTGGCCAATTTCTTCATTTTCATGATCTGCTTGCATCAATTGATAGAACGCTGATGGAGTTTGGTTTAAAACAGTTACCTTTTCTTTAACAAGAAGTTGTAAAAATTCTTTCGGCGAGCGACTTACAGTATGTGGTACTACGACTAAACGCCCACCATATAATAAAGGTCCCCAAATTTCCCAAACCGAGAAATCAAAAGCATATGAATGAAACATTGTCCATACATCGTTCTCGTCAAATTGGAACCAATGATCAGTTGCTCCTAAAAGTCTTACTACATTTTGATGAGGTATCATAACGCCTTTCGGTCTACCAGTTGAGCCTGATGTATAAATAACATACGCAATGTGCGAAGGAGATAACTGCTTCATGCGCTCCATTTCATCAATATTGTCTTCACTATATTTCTCAATTTCCCCTATTACTTTCACATCATCAACTAAAATTTTCAGTTCCTCATCACATTCAATTTCCACATCTGAATTTGTTAAAACACATGATGGTTTCGCATCGTGGAGCATAAATGAAATACGATCTGACGGATAATCCGGATCTAACGGAAGGTATCCCGCACCAGCTTTCAGAACAGCTAGTAAGCTTACAACCATATTTAAAGATCTCGGCATCGCTAAAGCAACGAGTTGATCAGGGCCTACTCCATTTGCTATTAGCAATCGAGCTATTTTATTCGCTTTTTTATTCAACTCTTCATAAGTTAACTTCTCATCTTCAAAGACGACAGCAATAGAATTTGGATTTATATGAGCCTGCTTTTCAAATAATTGTGGCAATGTCATTTCTGGTACAATTTGAAAACCACCATTCCACTTTTCTAACACTGTATTTTTCTCTGCTAAAGTTAATATTTCTAATGTGCCAATTGATTGATCCGGATGTTTCGCTGCATCATCTAATAACAAAATAAATCGTTCAACTAATTTTTGAACTGTTTCACGTGTATATAAATCCGTACTAAATTCTAGTAACCCGTTTAAGCCATCTGGAGTACCATCAACTCCGTTACTCTCGCTAATTTCAAATGTTAGATCAAACTTGGCAGAACCAACGCTTTGAATTTCAAGGTTCGCTTCTATATCCGGAGCATCAAACGTTGCTTCTGGCGTATTTTGGAAAGCTAACATAACTTGAAACAGCGGATGACTATTTCGAGTACGTACTGGATTTAACACTTCAACAAGTCGTTCAAATGGAACATCTTGATTTTCATAAGCTGCAAGATTTGATTGCTTCACTCTATTCAATAATTCTTTAAAGCTTGGATCTCCTGATGTATTTGTACGTAACACTAATGTATTTACAAATAAACCGACTATGTCAGAGAGTGCATCTTCATTTCTTCCAGCAATCGGACTACCAATTGGTATATCAGTACCTGCACCTAATCTTGTAAATAGCGCACTAAGTCCTGCTTGCAACACCATAAACAAACTAACTCCGTTTTTCCGTGCAAGCTCTACTAACCTACTATGCATACCCGCATCTATTTGAAAATGAATTGTTTCTCCGTGATAACTCATTTCAATTGGACGCTGGTAATCTGTAGGTAACTCTATTTTATCTGGTAAACCTTCTAACTCTTTCTTCCAAAAATCTAATTGTGTTGAAATAAGACTTTCTAGTGTAGTTTCATCACCAAGCAACTGTTGTTGCCAAAGTGCATAATCTGCGTATTGAACTGGAAGTGTCTCTAGCTGTACTCTGTTACCTTGACATCGTGCTTTATATGCCGCTGCAAAATCTCTCGTTAACGGTTGTAATGACCAGCCATCCCCTACAATATGGTGCAATAGAATTAGTAATACATGTTCGTTTTCATTCACTGTAAATAGTTGCAGACGAACTGCTGGTTCAACATCAAGGTTAAAACTATATCTTACCGCCTCTACAAGCACACTTTCTAATTTATCTTTACATGTTTTTGTTATTATCATTTCTAGATTTAAATTTTCCATATCTAAAATTTTCTGATAGGAACTACCTAATACGTTAGGGAAAATCGTTCTAAGCGTTTCATGTTTCTCAACTACATCATAAAAGGCACCTTGCAATGCTTCCTCGTTCAACTTTCCAGAAATACGAACGACTAATGGAATATTATAAGTAGGACTTGGACCTTCTAAACAATTTAAGAACCATAACCTGCGCTGTGCAAATGAAAGTGGAACTTCATTTGGTCTACTTACTTTCTTAATAGCTGGTCTTGCAGTTTTTGCTTGATCCAATTGTTTTTCCAGTTCAGCAACAGTTGGCGATTCAAATAATTTTCCTATTCCTAATTCAACACTTAACGTTTCACGAATTCTTGCCATTAGACGAGATGCAAGAAGCGAATGGCCACCCATTTCAAAGAAATTATCATCAATGCTAATGCGAGAAACACCAAGTACTTCTGCAAATAAATCACATAATATTTCTTCTTTCGGATTTCTAGCAACTCTCTCCTTGTTCATTTCATTAAAATCAGGAGCAGGTAATTTCTTTCTATCAACCTTACCATTTGGCGTTAATGGTAATTCTTCTAGCACAACAAATGCCGATGGCACCATATAATTCGCTAAACTTTCTGAAACATAAGAACGAATTTCTGAAAGGTTAATCCCTTCATTCCCTTCGGCAACGATATATGCAATGATTCGTTTATCATTTGGGCGATCTTCCCGTACCATTACTACCGCTTGTTGAATATATTCATGTCGTTGTAATACCATTTCAATTTCAGCTAATTCAATTCGGAAACCACGAATTTTAATTTGATGATCTGCGCGGCTCATGTACTCTAACACACCATCGTTACGCCATTTCACAAGATCACCTGTGCGGTACATGCGCTTCCCTGGTTTTCCATAAGGATCTGCAACAAACCGTTCAGCCGTTAACTCTGGTTTTCCTAAATATCCGTTCGCAAGCCCTTCCCCTGCAATATATAATTCACCAATTACTCCAGGTGGTACTGGTTGTAAACCTGCATCTAATACATACACGTCTGTACTCCAAATTGGCTTTCCAATAGGAGGTATACCAATTTCCTTTTTATCGATGTTCATGACAGTAGACCAAATAGTCGTTTCAGTTGGTCCATATAAGTTTGTAATAGAGCAACCTAATTCTTTTAATATATTTGCTAAATGGGCTGGAAGAGCTTCACCACCAACGAGCACATTTAGCCCTTGTAGCCTTTCTGGATATTCAGTTACTAACGCCTGCCATAACGTCGGTGTAGCTTGCATAACTGTCACTCTTTCTTCTTGTAACAGTGCCGTTAACGCAGAAGGCTCTTGAATTACCTCTTTTTGTGCAATTGTTAAACTTGCACCACTAATAAGAGGTAAATAAATCTCTAGAGCAGAAATATCAAACGCAAATGTTGTAACTGCTACTAAATGATCGTTCTCATTTAGTGAAAACATATCGTCCATAGCCAATAGAAAGTTACTTAAAGCTTTCATAGGAACAATTACACCTTTTGGATTTCCGGTTGAGCCTGAAGTGTAAATTGTATACGCAGGCTTTAAAAATGAATCATCATTTCTAAATGGTAGATTCCTATGAGAATATGCTTTTAATGCTAGTTCTGTTTCTTCTCGATCTAATTCGATTTTTTTTATATCATTTTCTATAACTAAAGTAGATGAAACAGATGAATGTGTGATGATATAAATTGGTTTTGCATCATTTACTATATAATGTATTCGCTCAGCTGGATATTCTGGATCTATCGGTAAATACGCTGCACCAGCCTTTAAAACTGCTAGCATACTAACTACCATTTCTATTGACCTTGGAAATACTAAAGCTACAAACTGATTTGGCCCTATTCCTTCTTCTACTAAATAGTGCGCTAGTTCATTCGCCCGTTCATTTAGCTCTTTATACGTAAGGTCTACTCCGTTACACGTAACCGCTATTTTATTTGGATTTTTTTGTACTTGTTTTTCAAATAATAAAGGTAGAGTAATTAAATCCTCAGCTTCCTTAGTTTCATTCCATTCGAATAAAACTTTATGATTTTCTTCTGGAAGAGTAATGTTTATATGTAACTACTCAGCTTCCTCACGGAAGCTTTTTAAATTTTACTAGTTTCATATGCCTCTCATTTGTAAATACTGAGTA
>NZ_JAEHBI010000067.1:0-18462 GCF_016483705.1 Bacillus cereus group sp. N6 | reverse complement strand
GGTGCAATACCGGACTCACTTTTATCAAGCTGCCTAATGAAATAACCGTGTCTAACTTTTAGGGGTCACTTCAATTCGTATGGCTTTTTTTCTTTTAAAATTTGTCTGATAAGTGAATGAAAATAAGGTATTATATTTTCTGAATATTTTTACCTTAATTTATTTTAAAACCGGGGTAATCCACTGGGATAAAGGCGTTTATAAAGGTTTTCACATGTAGTGAAAAGGGCTTGTTCACTTGAAAGAACAAAAAATGTTTGTTAAGGTAGGGAACCATAAGCGAAAACAAGAAAATAGAAAAAGTCATTTTTCGAAATTTTGAATGGCTTATGTAACTAAGGGAGAGATTTGGTGAAGATTGAGATTATGGTTTCGCTTGCTATTTATATGGCAGGTATGTTGTATATCGGTTATTGGTCTTATAAGAAGACATCCGATTTATCAGATTATATGTTAGGCGGAAGGGGACTCGGTCCAGCAGTTACAGCTTTATCAGCTGGTGCTTCTGACATGAGTGGTTGGATGCTAATGGGATTACCTGGTGCGATGTATGCAACAGGATTATCTAGTGTATGGATTGCGATAGGGTTATTAATAGGTGCTTATGCAAACTATTTAATTCTTGCCCCGCGTTTGCGAACGTATACAGAAGTGGCAAATGATTCAATTACGATTCCAGACTTTTTAGAGAATCGATTTAAAGATCGTACGAAAATACTTCGTTTTGTCTCCGCTATCGTCATTTTAGTATTTTTCACATTTTATGCGTCGGCTGGTTTAGTATCAGGTGGGCGTTTGTTTGAAAACTCTTTCAACCTTGATTACAAAATTGGTTTATTTGTAACTGTCGGTGTCGTAGTTGCTTATACACTATTCGGTGGCTTTTTAGCAGTAAGTTGGACCGACTTTGTGCAAGGATGTATTATGTTTATTGCGCTTGTATTAGTACCAATTGTTGCTTTTACAGATGTGGGCGGTGTAACAGAAACATTCAATACAATTAAGCAAGTTGATGCATCGCGTTTAGATATGTTTAAAGGGACTACAATTCTTGGTATTATTTCATTTTTAGCATGGGGTCTTGGGTATTTTGGGCAACCGCATATTATTGTTCGCTTTATGGCAATTACCTCTATTAAAGATTTAAAAACTTCTCGTAGAATCGGTATCGGTTGGATGACGATTTCAATTATAGGTGCAATGCTTACTGGTCTAATTGGTATTGCTTATTACGCTAAAAATAATGAGACATTACAAGACCCGGAAATGGTCTTTGTAACATTCTCAAATATTTTATTCCATCCGTACATTACTGGGTTTTTACTATCAGCTATTTTGGCTTCGGTTATGAGTAGTATTTCCTCGCAATTACTTGTTATTTCAAGTGCAGTAACGGAAGATTTCTATAAAACATTTTTCCGTCGGGACGCTAGTGATAAAGAACTTGTATTTATCGGTAGACTGTCAGTATTAGTAGTAGCTATGATTGCAGTTGTTTTAGCATATCATCCAAGTGATACAATTTTAACACTTGTCGGTTATGCTTGGGCAGGATTTGGTTCAGCATTCGGACCCGCTATTTTATTAAGTTTATATTGGAAGAGAACGAACAAATGGGGCGTTCTTGCTGGGATGATTGTAGGTGCAGTAGTTGTTATTACTTGGGTACAAATTCCAAGTTTAAAAGCCACTATGTATGAAATGGTACCTGGATTCTTCTGTAGCTTATTAGCTGTTATTGTTGTAAGTTTATTAACGAAAGAACCAGTGAAAGCAATTCATCGTGAATTTAATGAGATGGAAGCAGTGTTGGAAGAGGAAACGAAATAATTAGCGAAGAGAGTAAATGATAACTAGCATTTACTCTCTTTTGATTTAAAATGAAAATAAGTAACTTGTTGACAACTAAAAGTAAGTAACTTATAATAAATCTTAAGTTCAAGATAATTTATTTCCGAATAAAGATTTCAGATGGAGTAAATATTTTTTGGAAATTATCTCGAATTCGAGATGAATTCAGTGATATAGAAGATAATGCGTAATTTCACAGCTTATATCTCGAATTAAAGATAAAATCATAAAGATGGATTTTACTTTGCAGTATGGACAAAATGAATAATGAATTTTAATGTATACAAGTTTTTAAAATGAAATAAAAAGGGGCGGAGAAAATGGAAAAGAAAATGATGGGAATTCATCACATTACAGCAATCGTAGGACACCCACAAGAAAATGTAGATTTTTATGCTGGTGTGTTAGGTTTACGTTTAGTGAAACAAACAGTGAATTTTGATGATCCAGGCACGTACCATCTTTATTTTGGTAATGAAGGAGGAAAGCCTGGAACAATTATTACGTTTTTCCCATGGGCAGGTGCTCGTCAAGGAATTATTGGTGACGGTCAAGTAGGCATTACGTCTTATGTCGTACCAAAGGGCGCAATGGAGTTTTGGGAAAATAGATTAGAAAAATTCGATATTTCGTATACAAAAATGACTCGATTTGGAGAGCAGTATTTAGAATTTGATGATCCACATGGTTTGCATATAGAATTAGTAGAAAGAGAAGAAGGCGAATTAAATAATTGGACTTTTGGAGAAGTTACGCCAGAAGTAGCAATTAAAGGATTTGGCGGTGCTGTTCTTTTATCTGCACAACCTCAAAAAACAGCTGAATTGTTAGAGCATGTTATGGGTCTTGAGAAAATTGGAGAAGAAGGTGAATTCGTTCGATTCCGTTCTTCTGCTGATATTGGGAATATTATTGACTTGAGGCTATCGACAATCGGGCGTGGCCAAATGGGTGTTGGTACAGTCCACCATATTGCTTGGAGAGCGACTAACGATGATGATCAACTAGACTGGAAAGAGCATGTGTCTCGTTTTGGATATCACGTAACTCCTGTACAAGATCGAAATTATTTTAACGCAATTTATTTTAGAGAACACGGGGAAATCTTATTCGAAATTGCAACAGACCCTCCTGGTTTCGCTCATGACGAATCGTTAGAGACGATGGGTGAGGAATTAAAGTTACCGGAGCAATATGAACCACATAGAAAACAAATTGAACAAACACTTTTACCATTTGAAGTGAGAAATTTAGACGAAAAGTGATTGAAAGGGGAAAAGGATTATGATGAAACATATTTTTCAAAAAGGAAAAGATACGTCAAAACCAGTGTTGTTATTACTTCATGGTACAGGAGGTAATGAATTAGATTTATTACCACTTGCAGAAATAATTGATCGGGAAGCATCTGTATTAAGTGTTAGGGGGAATGTATTAGAAAATGGCATGCCACGTTTCTTCCGCCGATTGGCAGAAGGCATTTTTGATGAAGAGGATTTAATTTTCCGTACGAAGGAATTAAATGAATTTTTAGATGAAGCTGCAAAAACATATGAATTTGATAGAAATAACATTGTAGCTATCGGTTATTCAAATGGAGCAAACATTGCTGCAAGCTTATTATTCCATTACGAAAATGCATTAAAAGGTGCTGTGCTTCATCACCCAATGGTGCCTAGAAGAGGAACACAATTGCCTAATTTAGCAGGGAAATCCGTGTTTATCGCTGCTGGGACAAATGACCCGATTTGTTCATCAGGAGAGTCAGAGGAATTAAAGGTACTATTAGAAAATGCAAACGCTAATGTAACAATGCATTGGGAAAATAGAGGGCATCAATTAACAATGAGTGAAGTAGAAAAAGCAAAAGAATGGTATGACAAAGCATTTTAAAAAAGAAGCATCTGCTAACAACTAGTAGATGCTTCTTTTTTTATTTACGACTGAATTGCAAGATGAGACGAAGAAAGTGGTAGCTGAATATCAACGATCGTACCTTTATTTAATTCGCTTGAAATGTGTAATTTACCATGATGTTCTTCAATTATTTTGTAACACATCATTAATCCTAGTCCTGTTCCCTTTTCTTTTAAACTATAAAATGGTTCACCTAAACGAGAGATACGATCTTCTGGGATACCGCAACCTTCATCGATAATACGTATTAAGATGAAAGTATCCTCTAATGGCTTTGTTTGGATGTAAATATTTCCGCCATTTGGCATTGCTTCTATCGCATTTTTTAATATATTTATAAAAACTTGTTTTAATTGGTTACCATCACATTGAATATCATGTTTGTAATCAAAATGATCCATAATGATATGAACACTATGCATAATAGCAGTTGGTAAAATAAATGTAACTACCTCTTCAATTAAAGCTTGTATGTTACAAGTTTGGATAGATAATACTTGTGGTTTAGACATCGCCATAAATTGACTCGTGATAGATTCCATCTGTGAAATCTCACTTAACATAACATCGATATACCATTTCTGCTCCTCATTTATTTCAGGGAGTAGCAATGTTAGAAAACCTTTTAGAGAAGTGAGTGGATTTCGAATTTCATGTGCAATTCCAGCTGTCAGTTGTCCGACTACTGCGAGCTTTTCTGATTTTCGTAATAACTTTTCCGTTTCTTTTAGCTCGGTAACATCTCTTCCCATTACGATAAGACCTTTACGGGAGCCGTCAGAATGATAAAGTGGAACTTTCGATATACTTAAGATTAGATCGAAATCATCTCTATGAATAATAAATTCCTCGCCATGAAGAATTTGTCTTTGTTGCCATGCTAGTTCGTCGACTTCTTCACAATGTAAAAAAGCCTCTCGGTACGCTTCGTTATATTGAATGAGTTCACTATCTTTTTTCCCGTGGTAAGGTACATGATGGAAATTGAAACAAGAAAGTGCGTAGTCATTTGCCTCAAGCCAGCGCCCCTCATGATCCTTAAATATAACAAACGCAGGCATGGAGTTCACTAATGTACGTAACCTCTTCTCACTTTCTTTTAGCATATTCTCAATTCTTTCTGATTTTTCAAGAGGCTTCATAATGGCATATACGCCAGTTAGACGATTTTGGACAAAAATAGGAACTAGTTTTGTCACGACGTCTAATAAGAATCCATTTTTATGATAAATTGATAAGATATACTCTTGTTGATTATCCGCTCCAGTATTCTTTATATTTTGTAATACTTGCTCAGAAATACGAGCTTCTAAAATAGAGGTAATATTTTTCTGTTCTAATTCTAAAGAAGTGTAACCTAATATTTTTTCGGCAGAAGGATTTATATGTAGTATAACTCCCTCTAAATTTAATGAAATAATACTATCAGGATTGTGTTCGAACAGAGATGCGTACATTTCTGTTAATGAACGATTTTGTATATGGTTTCGCAAACGTCTAGAAATGTTCGGATGACGTTTTCTTTGAGTTGATGAATATTTTTTACGACTCATAATAGTTCCTCCGTACAAATAGCATCTAAAAAGATTTGTCTATTCATAACTATAATATAGATGTAATGTGTATTTCTATAAAAAATGGAAGTTATATAATAAATTTTGTTTTCTTTATTTTTTGCAAAGTGAGTACAAGGTGGTAATAAGGGGAGCTTATATTGTTTTATAACTCTTTTGTAAGTTACAAAAGTAGGTTTTCTTTATAACATTAGGGTAGAAGAGGGGGGAGAGAAAATGAGAAATTATATTCAAGGTATCGATCATGTGCAAGTAGCTGCGCCTGTAGGATGTGAAGAAGAAGCAAGAGAGTTTTACGGTAATAAAATAGGTATGGAGGAAATACCGAAGCCGGAGGAATTAAAGAAGCGTGGTGGGTGCTGGTTTAAGTGTGGAAATCAAGAGATTCATATCGGAGTTGAGAAAAACTTCAATCCAGCTAAAAAGGCGCATCCAGCTTTTTATGTTTTAAAAATTGATGAATTTAAACAAGAGTTAATAAAGCAAGGCATTGAAGTAATAGATGATCATGCACGGCCAGATGTAATTAGATTTTATGTGTCAGATCCGTTCGGAAATCGAATTGAATTTATGGAAAATAAAAACTAGGTGGAAATCCACCTAGTTTTTTAACCTTTTCTAAACAATCCTAATACTTCAACCGTTTCGGTAATGTTAACGAATGCATGAGGGTCAATTTCGGAAATTGTTAATTTCATACTTGCTAATTCTTCACGAGAAACGACGGTCATAAGTACACGTTTTTTTTCGCTGGAATAAGCACCTTCGCCATCAAGTAATGTAATTCCACGTACAACAGTTGAAAGGAGTTGTTTTTTCATTTTTTCTGCTTCATTTGTTACAATCATAAGTGTAACCTTTCGATGTTTCGTATGAATAGCATCGATCACTTTACCAGTTACATAAATTGAAAGTAAGCTTGTAAGAGCAACATCCCAAGTGAAGAAGAATCCTGCAATTATTACAACGACTGCATTTAAAATAATAAGGAATCCACCAAGTTTAATGTCTCTTTTTCGAGACAATAGCATACCGATAATATCAAATCCACCAGTTGATCCATTACAGTTAAAAACAAGGCCGATACCAGCTCCGGCAATGACACCACCAAAGATAGATGATAAAAGTGGGTCTGTTGCTACGACTTTTACTGGAACGTAGTATAATGCAACAGATAATACAATAACAGAGATAACAGTGTTAAAAATCACTTTTTTTCCAAGACCTATGTAACCTAAAATAAGGATAGGTAAGTTTAATACAAAGTTAATAATACCCGTGTTTACAGGAGTTACAATCCCTAAAATAATAGCAATTCCGCCAATTCCACTACTTAAAATTTTGTGGGGGATAAGGAAAAGATTAAATGCAATCGCAATAATAATAGAACCGATAATAACACCAAGAAATCTGACCATTTCTTTCCCGTCCTTCACTAAAAAATTCATATTATTTCAAGATTATATATGATATTGAAAGTTTTGGGTAAAAACAGTTTATTTCGGAAAATTAGATTAATCAAAAGAATTCGAGTATTTTCTCGTTTGAAAGGGGATACAGATATGAGGATAAAAACGTATCAACAGAAAAGCCCGTTGAAGCAAGAATGTGAGGATTCTTATTTTTGTAATGAAGAAAAAAAGATGTATGGTGTATGTGATGGTGCAACACCGCTCGTCCCGTTTCGTGATGAAAAGGGACATAATGGAGCATACATCGCTTCGCATTTATTTGCAAGTTATTTTGCTTCATTACGTGAAAATCATAGTTTGCAAGTTGCCGTTGCAAAAGCAAATGAAGCATTGCAAAGCAAAATGTTAGAGTATGAAGTAGATACGAGAAAGAAAGAGCATTTGTGGTGTACATGTATTGCGGCAGTTCAAATAGATGGTGAGAAAATTGAATACGCACAGTTAGGGGACTGTATGATTGTCGCAATACTTCAAAATGGAACGATGCAAGTATTAACGCAAGACACGGTTGAAGGAATTAGTAAACGAGCAAAAAAAAAGAGGGAAGAAGACCGTAATAAAGGGTTAACTGTACCAGAAGAACATGTTTTTCAAGATGTGCGAGAACAGTTAAAATATAATCGTTATCTTGCAAATATGCAGGACGGGTATTCTGTTGCAAATGGAATGAAAGAAGCGATACATTATTTACAACATGGTGAACTACATATAGATGAAGTGAGTGGGATTTTTATTTGTTCAGACGGATTATTCCACCCAGATTGGCCACTTGAACAAACTGTTGCATATATAAGAAAGAATAGTATAAGTGAATATGTAGCAATCATTGAAGAGCTAGAAGGGGAAAAGAGAATAAGACCAGATGATAAAACAATTATGATCATTGATTTTTAAGGGGAGGATGTTCAAATGGAAATTAAATGTGTTAATTTAACATTTCAAGATGAATTAGTTCCTTTAGAGAAAGTTAATAAACTGATTATCCACCATACATCCGAAGATGGATGGGATGTGTATAAAACACATGAATTTCATCAAAAAGTAAGAGGGTGGAGCGGGATCGGTTACAATTATTTTATTGAAGAAGATGGAACTGTAGTCGAAGGGCGAGGTTTACATATTGGAGCACATGCGAAAGATAATAATAGGGATACAATTGGAATATGTATGACGGGTAATTTTGATAAATATGATCCAACTACCGCACAAATGAATGCATTATATTCTTTATGTGAAATGTTTATGAAGCAGTTTGCTATAAAGAAAGAAAATATACTTGGTCATAGGGAGCTAGAAGGCGTTACAAAAAGTTGTCCTGGAAAGCATTTTTCTATGGTAGAGTTAAGAAACGGACTAACTTAAATATAGAGGAGTAACAAATGATGATGAATATAAAAATACCTAATGATAAAAAAGAAGAGCTTGTGGCACAAATTCAGCAATTTTTCGTTGAAGAAGATTTAGATGAAATTGGACGTTTCCAAGCAGAGCGATTAATAGAAGAAATGATTAAATTAGTAGGACCGTTTGCATACAATCAAGCAATTGGAGATGCTAGAAAGCTTGTAACAGAGAAACTATCTAATATTGAAGAAGATTTGTATGTGTTAGAGAAGAATGAAGGGAAGTAAAAGAGCCATTTTGGCCGTATTCCGTCAATTATAAAATAAGTATTATGCCACGGCTTTTTCCGATGTTCTGTTTGGAAAAGGCCGTGAAGTTGTTTTTGGGCATATAAAATAAAGTTTCATTTCTTTTGTCAAAAAGAACCCTAGAACTAAAAACGTTATTCTTTCTTAACAAGCTAGATGAGAAAGAATAACGTTTTTTAGATTGAGATTAAAAATATATTA
This sequence comes from Bacillus cereus group sp. N6, assembly GCF_016483705.1. NCBI lineage: Bacteria > Bacillati > Bacillota > Bacilli > Caryophanales > Bacillaceae > Bacillus > Bacillus cereus group sp. N6. Next base: position 9,795 of record NZ_JAEHBI010000067.1, on the reverse strand, counting down.
TCTTAATTTTATCTTTTTTTAATAATTTATTTATAGGCAATTTATAGTTGCTATTTATAATTCCTATATATAGCAGCTATGGATACTACAAAGAAGAAATTTGGATGTGTAACCCTTTGTATCCAATTAGCTGTAATCAAAATTTAAAACATGAATTGCTCACATAGAATCTTCTTTTGGAAGATAAGTGGTGTAATTCTTTGTTAAATGAAGGAAGGGATTGGGAAGCTATGAATAAAACAATTTTAAAAACATGTATCATATCAGCAGTTTTAGGTGGAAGTTTATTAAGTGAAACGAGTGGAGAGGTGAAAGCAGAAGAGGTTACACCAAACACGAATCATACTGGTGTATTCAAAGATGTTCCAAAGGGGCACTGGGCATATGAGGCGATTCAGCAATTAGCAGGTGAGAAAATCATTTTTGGCTATGATGATGGAAGATTTGGTTTTGGAGATAACGTAACACGTGAACAAGTTGCAGCTTTAATGTATCGTTATTTTAATATGGAAGAAAACAAAAATTATCAAAACCCATACGGTGGCGTAAGTGAAGATTCAACAAGCTATATAAAGGAAATTTTATCTTTAACAGAAATGGGTGTTTTTAAGGGGGATGAGCATGGAAACTTTAGACCGAAGGCATCCTTAACACGCGCAGAAATGGCACAGGTTCTTACAAATGCTTTTCATTTAAAGGCAAAGAGTGATCATACTTTTAATGACGTTGCAACGAACTCATGGGCAAGAAATGCAATTAGTGCTGTTCAAACAAATAATATTGCAAAAGGAGTAGGAGGAGGGAAATTTGCTCCAAGTATGGATGTGACGCGTGAACAGTACGCACAATTTTTATACAATGCAATACAAGAAACCGAGCAAATTCAACAAACGAAAGGGCAACTACTAGCTAGCATACTTGGTGAAACAAACTGGAAAGGGACAAAAGTCTATGACAAAGATCATAATGATGTAACGAAAGAAAATCAAAATTTCATCGGGCTTGCAAAATATGATGCTAAAACTGCAAGGTATGAATTTTTTAATGCAAGTACAGGAGAGAGTCGTAATGATAGCGGTACCTTTTTTATAACGAATGATGGAAAGAAAAGGGTGTTAATTTCTGAAACGCAAAATTATCAAGCAGTTGTTGAATTAACGCAATTAGACAAGGAGAAATTTACATATAAAAGAATGGGAAAAGATGCAAAAGGGAACGATGTAGAAGTGTTTGTTGAACATGTTCCTTACCATGGAAAAGAACTTTCTTTCACGCGACCTGATAAAAAGTTGGAAAGCTCGACGGGGAAAATAGTTACAGACGTTGATGGAGATGAAATTTTATCTAGTACACTATGGAATGGAACGGTGGTATTAGACGAACAGGGTAATGATGTAACAAAATACAACTCAAACTTAATCAGTCTAGCAAAATACGATAAAAATACAAATAAATACGAGTTTTTCAATGCGAATACAGGAGAAAGTCGTGGAGACTATGGTTTCTTTGATGTTGTACATGGTAATAAAATAAGGGCTCACGTTTCGTTAGGAAATAATAAATATGGTGCGGTCCTTGAACTGACTGAGCTAAATAAAGAGAAATTTACGTATACAAGAATCGGGAAAGATGCGAATGGAAAAGATATAAAAATCTTTGTTGAGCATGAACCGTATACAGGTGACCTAAAACCAAATTTCACAAAGTAATCTTTTACTCTAGCAAATGCACTATGTTAGTAAGAGAAAGCCTGAGCTATTAGGTAATTATACAGTAGAAGTAAAATAGTTATTTAAAGACAAATAGATGCCTTGAGGCATCTATTTGTCTTTAAAATGATTTTATGGGTAAATATAAAATACAAATTCTTTTTTCTAGGATCTAGTAACTCCCTACTTGCACAACCATATATCCTAGTTCTTTTTTATTTATTCTCTTTATGCTCTTTATATTCATGTATTTTCTCTTTTACATTACCAACCGTATCTTTAGCAGTGCCTCTCACTTTATCCCATTTTCCTTCAGCTTGTAATTTCTTATTGTCAGTTACTTTCCCGACAACTTCTTTTACTTCACCTTTTACTTTATCAATGGCACCTTCTACTTTTTCCTTTAAACCATGATCATTCTTAGTCATACATTTCTCCTCCTTGTAGTTTGATTAGAATTCTCTTTTCATGTTGCAAGTTGAATGATGTATCTAGTAATAGCGTAACAAATCTAGTTTGAATATTCAAATGATTAATAGGATAGAAAAGGAATTGTCATGAAATGTATAAAATTGTAATGAGAAGAGAAAGCATGTAAATTACATGTCTTTTGCAGTCCATATTGATTTTGTATAAGCAATTTTCATATGGGCACGTTCCATATTATTTTGACTTCCGGTACCGAACCTTGCTTGTCCGACTATTAAATGACAGTTTTTCGCTAGGGCTTTTTCTATTCGTTTTTGAATTAAGGCAGTATGACAGCCTTTACGCTGAAATTCTGGCAAAGTAGCAGAAGCAGCTAATGAAGCAATCCCATTATTTATATACAGGACACCAATGCCTGCAGGAGTATTTTGAACTTCGGCTATGAAAAAATGCCAGCCAGGTTTATTGTAGAGAATTTCGTTATTTTGGCGTACGCCATCTTTTGTAAAGGGTGGTATGTTAAATCCACGTACATATATGTCTGCAAAAATATGAAATTCATTTTCTTTTAGTTGGCGTACTGAAATGTTAGAAGTAAGTAGGGATGGATCTTCTCTCGGTATACTATATAAAGCGGTATGGAAGCTGGATTGGTAAAATCCTTTTTGAGATAAGTATTGAAATAATTCAGCTGTACCTTGAGCGGGTGTAATTTCAAAACGACAAGGGATTTGTAGCGATTGATAATAAGAGATGATTTCATCTATCTCATCTGTATTTGTAAAGGTAACGCCTTTTACTGTGTTAAAAGCAGGACCAAAAATTATTTTTGATGAAAAGGCAGTGGCATTCCCGAACTTTTTCATTTGTATTTGCATTGGATTTTCAGCTAACGCTTGTAGTGCTTGTAGTCTAGAAGAGAGCATATGTATTTCTGCGTTTTCAATTTCTTGAGCTGCATTGAGTGTCATAATTGTACTCATAATATTCCTCCGTCAATAAATATATTTCATAGTACATATACGATGTTTGTTCGGAGATTCCTGTTGAAATGTAAGAGAATAAGAGGTTTTTTGGAAGGGAAATGGAAGTTAACTGTCGAAGGGAGTGGAAACAGATTAAAGGTGGTGCTCTCATGAAACAGGAAGACGTGCAGACATGCTCTAATTGTGGTTCTCATAACATAGGAGAAGGGGAGTTTGTCGGTTATGCACAAATACGGAAAAAGGAGACGATGTTCACATCTTCACCAGTAGATGCTTATATTTGTACAGATTGTGGGAATATCCTTTTATTAAAAGTACGACATTATGAAAAGTTTAAGCAGAAGCCGTTATGATTATGGAGAAGTGTTTTTATTAGGGAAGTTAGAGGAGTAATAATTTACATATATATATATATGAGTATGTCCTTATATAAAGAGATGACAACATATACTGTGTGGGATGCTTATTAATCGTTGCACGACATACAAAAATGTATAGAAGAAATTGTGAATCAATATGGGGAAGACAAATTAACCCTTATTGGAATACTTCATATCGAAAACTCCTTTAAATGAATAAGGGAGTTTTTGTTTTTTGTGACAGTAATTACCTTTAATTGTTATAATTGGTTATTGGGAGAGGGTATTTTATTAACGCCATAATCATAGAAGAAAACTAGCTAAATCGTATAGAAAACGGCTATATAACACAATCGCAACCATAAGTTTACAAAGTGCAACTGCAGGAAGATAGAGATAAGGGTAATGTTTACATACAATTTAGTTAAGAAAACAAAGGGGGACACACATATGGGATTTGGTGAAAAGCTTTTTAAATTAAGAAAGGAAAAGGGCCTTTCTCAAGAAGCATTAGCTGAAAAATTAAACACAACAAGGCAAGCGGTTAGTAAATGGGAAAACGGTCAAGGTTTTCCTGAAACTGAAAAGTTAATAATGATTGGAAATGTATTTGAAGTATCACTCGACTATTTATTAAAAGAAACTGCTGAGCAAAGTAATGAAAATGTGGAGGGCTATTACGTAAGTCAGGAAATGGCAGAAGGGTATATAGTGTATGGGCAAAAAATTTCTAAATATATTGCGTTAGGATTTAGTTTGCTCATTTTATCGACAATACCGTATTTATTATTTAAAGAAAATGCAACAATGTCGACATTTCTTGTCATTATCATTGCTGTCCTTGGAATTGGAGCAATGATGGTACCGGCAACGATAGAAGAGAGTCGATACAATGTATTGAAAAAAGAAGAACTACTATTTGATCAAAACTTTCTAAAAGAATTGACAAAAAGATATGAAGTAATTAAGAAGAAGTATGCTGCAGTAATGATCGTTGGATTTTGTTTTATAGCAGCAGGAGCGATACCATTTTTATTTGAGAAAAAGCATATCATTTCAGGAGAATTAGTGCAGTATTATCCGTACTGTGTTGTACTTATTGCGATTGGAGTCTATCTTTTTGTTCGTGTTGTAGGAGTGTGGGAGATATATCGAATTTTAGTAGAGAATAAAGAATATAGCAATCGTATTATTTTTAAAATGAAAAAGAAAGTAAGAAAAAAGGTAGATAGTTTATAAAAAATAAAAAACATGTTTCGAATCAATGTATTCAAAACATGTTTTTTATCGTTCTGAATTATTTCCAAAGAAATAATTCAGAAAATACGGAAAAATGTCGTAATCACTTGTAGAAGTCTGTTATAATGAACGAAATGAAAACGCTTTAAAGGGGGATATAACCAATATGATGATGAATGTACCGTTAACAATTAGTTCTATGATGGAAAGAGCAGAAAAACTGTTTTCAAAGAAAGAAATTGTTTCACGGACACATGATACAGTTACGACGTTAACGTATAAGCAGTTAGGTGAAAGGACGAGAAGGCTTTCTAGTGCGTTACAAAAGCTTGGGATTAAAGAAGGCGAGCGTATAGGAACGTTAGCGTGGAATCATCATCGACATGTGGAAGCGTATTTTGCTATTCCTGGTATTGCTTCCGTTTTACACACAATTAATATTCGTTTATCTCCTCAACATATTTCATACATTATTCAGCACGCAGAAGATCGAATTCTACTTATAGATGAAGATCTCGTACCACTTGTTGAAAATATTCAATCACAATTATCAACTGTACAAGCCTACATTATTATGACTGATAAAGATGAACTTCCCAATACTACGCTAGAACCTGTATATCATTATGAAAAGCTATTAGAAGAAGGCAATCCAACTTTCCAATTTGTAAAAGATATTGATGAAAATACACCTGCTGGTATGTGTTATACGTCAGCGACTACAGGAAACCCAAAAGGTGTTGTATATACGCATCGTAGTACTGTATTGCATTGTATGGCACTCGGTTTAGCGGATACAGCTGCTTTATCGGAAAGTGATGCGGCGATGGCAATTGTACCGATGTTCCATGTGAACGCTTGGGGGCTTCCTTTTGCAGCTACTTGGTTTGGAACTAAACAAGTACTGCCAGGACCAATGTTTACTCCAAAAATTTTATTAGAGATGATTCAAGCTGAAAAAGTAACGATAGCAGCAGGTGTGCCGACAATTTGGCTCGGTGTATTACAAGAGTTAGAAAATAATAGTTACGATTTATCTAGTATAACGAGAATATTATGCGGTGGTGCTGCTGCACCGAAAAGCGTTATTAAAGCATTTGAGCAAAAATATAATGTTCCTTTCGTACATGCATATGGTATGACTGAAACAAGCCCACTCGTAACACTTGCACGTTTAAAAAGTTATGAAACAGAATTATCATATGAAGAGCAATTAGAAATCCGCTCAAAACAAGGGTATCTTGTCCCTGGTGTAGAGATGAAAGTAGTCGGTACAAACGGTGAAGTGAAGTGGGATGGTACGGAAATGGGAGAACTATGTTTACGAGCACCATGGATCGCTGAAAGTTATTATAACGATGAACGTACTGTCGAAGGTTTTCGTGATGGTTGGTTATATACAGGAGATGTCGTTACGGTTGACGAGGAAGGCTGCGTGAAAATTGTTGACCGTACGAAAGATGTTATTAAAAGCGGAGGTGAGTGGATTTCTTCAGTTGACCTTGAAAATGCATTAATGGCACATGATGCTATATTTGAAGCAGCTGTCGTTGCCGTTCCTCATCCGCAGTGGCAAGAGCGACCAATTGCCTGCGTCGTTCAAAAGAAAAATAGTACAGTAACAAAAGAAGAAATATATGAGTTTTTAAAATCACAGTTTGCGAAGTGGTGGTTACCAGATGATATTGTATTTATGGAAGAAATACCGAAAACATCTGTTGGGAAGTTTTTAAAACAGGCGCTTCGGAAAGAACTTGAGCATTTGCATAAAGAGAAATAATTGAAAAAATATTTGTAAACCTATATTTAAAACAAGTTGACAAAGACTAAATAGAAAGATAATATAACTCCTATAATATGTTATCTGAAAATCATTTTAAGTTTACAAATAGGAGAAGCAAATATGAATACAAAAAACTTAGTTTTCGTCGCTTTATTTAGTTCTATTATGGGAGTGTTAGGGTTAATACCTCCAATTGCTCTTGCTATTACACCAGTTCCGATTACATTACAATCACTCGGTGTTATGCTTGCTGGTGGATTGTTAGGATCACGTCTTGGTGCATTAAGTCAGCTTATTTTCTTACTTATAGTTGGAGTTGGAGCACCATTACTTGCTGGTGGACGCGGTGGTCCAGGCGTATTTGTTGGGCCAAGTGCAGGATATTTACTTGGTTATATCGTTGGAGCGTTTGTCATTGGTTATTTAATTGAGCGTTTACGTGAAGTTTCTATAATAAAGGTATTATGTATTAATATAATTGGTGGTATTTTCGTAGTTTATGTATTTGGTATCATTGTACAAGCTTTCTTTATGGATGTTTCTATATGGCAGACGATGAAAGTAAGTGCCGTATTTTTACCAGGTGATTGCATAAAAGCGATTATAGCAGCAATTCTTGTAACGAAATTACATCGTTCATTGAAACATATTATTACGCCTGCTCTCAAGAGTGGGAAATATACAAATGCGGGATAAGAAAGAGAAGAAACACGTTCATTGCGTGTTTCTTTTTATTATTTTGTAAAGAAAGGACGTCTCAAATGGGGATTACAAAAGAATATAAAAAGTATGCCTCTTTACAAACAAATAAAATAGCAATAAAGGAAAATGATCGAGTATTAACATTTAAAGAATGGTTTGAGTCAGTGTGTAAAGTAGCAAACTGGTTGAATGAAAAAGAATCGCAGAATAAAACAATAGCAATTGTATTAGAAAATAGTATGGAGTTTTTACAACTATTTGCTGGTGCTGCTATGGCCGGATGGGTTTGTGTGCCGTTAGATATAAAGTGGAAACAGGATGAGCTCAAAGAAAGAATTGCGATCAGTAATCCGGCTATGATTGTGACAGAGCGATATAAGGTAAAGGATTTACCGGATGAAGAAGGAAGAGTAATTGAAATTGATGAGTGGAAAAGAATGATAGAGAACTCTCTGCCTGCATATGCCCCTGTAAAAGATGTACAACATGCTCCGTTTTATATGGGATTTACATCAGGATCGACTGGGAAGGCAAAAGCATTTTTACGTGCACAACAATCGTGGGTTCATAGTTTTGATTGCAATATACATGACTTTCATATGAAAAAAGAAGATTCTATTTTAATAGCTGGGACGCTCGTTCATTCTCTTTTTTTATACGGCGCAATAAGTGCATTATATGTAGGGCAAACGGTGCATATTATGAGAAAGTTTATTCCAGATCAAGTACTGGAAAAGTTAGAAACAGAAAATATTTCGGTCATGTATACAGTTCCGACAATGCTAGAATCTTTATATAAAGAAAATAGAGTAATAGAAAATGGGGTGAAAATTATTTCGTCAGGAGCGAAATGGGAAGCTGAAGCGAAAGAAAAAATAAAGAGTATATTTCCTTATGCGCAAAAATATGAATTTTACGGTGCATCGGAACTAAGTTTTGTAACAGCACTTGTTGATGAAGAGAGCGATAGAAGGCCAAATTCAGTAGGAAAACCTTGTCACAATGTTCAAGTTCGAATATGTAACGAAGCAGGAGAAGGAGTACAGAAAGGCGAGATAGGAACTGTTTATGTGAAAAGTGATCAGTTTTTTATGGGCTACATATTGGATAAGGTTTTAGTTCCAGAGTTGACTACGGATGGCTGGATGACAGTGCGAGATGTAGGTTATGAAGATGAAGAAGGCTTTATATACATAGTGGGTAGAGAGAAGAACATGATTTTATTTGGAGGAATTAATATTTTTCCAGAAGAAATAGAAAGTGTATTACATGAACACCCAGCTGTTGATGAAATAGTTGTAATTGGTGTGAAAGATAGTTACTGGGGTGAAAAACCTGTCGCCATTGTAAAAGGAAGTGCTACGAGGCAACAATTAAAAAGTTTTTGCTTACAACGATTATCCTCGTTTAAAATACCGAAAGAATGGCATTTTGTAGATGAAATACCGTATACAGATAGTGGGAAAATCGCTCGTATTGCAGCAAAAAATATGATTGAAAACCGGGAGAAGATATATGAATAGAGCGGTTATTGTAGAAGCGAAAAGGACACCTATTGGTAAGAAAAATGGGATGTTGAAAGATTATGAAGTTCAGCAATTAGTAACGCCGCTTCTTACGTTTTTAAGTAAAGGGATTGAGAGAGAAATAGACGATGTCATATTAGGGAATATTGTGGGGCCGGGAGGGAATGTTGCAAGATTATCTGCTTTAGCGGCAGGACTTGGTTATCATATTCCTGGTGTAACGATTGATCGGCAATGTGGTGCCGGATTGGAAGCGATTCGCACCGCATGTCATTTCATTCAAGGCGGCGCAGGTAATTGTTATATTGCAGGAGGAGTAGAGAGTACAAGTACATCAACTTTTCAAAATAGAGCACGATTTTCACCAGAAACAATTGGTGATCCTAATATGGGAGTGGCGGCTGAATATGTTGCAGAGCGTTATAATGTAACGAGAGAAATGCAAGACGAGTATGCTTGCCTTAGTTATAAACGGACACTGCAAGCATTAGAAAATGGATATTTACAAGATGAAATACTTTCTTTTAATGGACCTTTAGATGAGGCTATAAAACGAGAAATGAATTATGAAAGAATGATTAAAAGAACTAAGCCCGCATTTTTACAAAATGGTACAGTAACGGCAGGTAATTCGTGCGGTGTAAATGACGGAGCATGTGCTGTTCTTGTAATGGAAGAGGGGCAAGCCCGAAAACTAGGATACAAGCCTGTTCTTCGTTTCGTCCGCAGTGCTGTAGTTGGAGTGGATCCAAATCTTCCGGGGACTGGTCCGATATTTGCGGTGAACAAATTATTAAACGAAATGAATATGAAAGTAGAGGACATTGATTATTTTGAAATAAATGAAGCATTTGCTTCAAAGGTTGTTGCTTGTGCAAAGGAGTTACAAATTCCTTTCGAAAAATTAAATGTAAATGGTGGTGCAATTGCGCTCGGTCATCCGTACGGTGCATCTGGAGCTATGCTTGTGACACGTTTGTTTTATCGTAACTACTCAGCTTTTTCAGACAAAAAAGCAGGCCAAATACATGTTTCCGATTTGAAAACATGAAAAAAAATACT
>NZ_JAEHBI010000066.1:0-20593 GCF_016483705.1 Bacillus cereus group sp. N6 | reverse complement strand
GTATTTACAAATGAGAGGCATATGAAACTAGTAAAATTAAAAAAGCTTCCGTGAGGAAGCTGAGTAGTTACAAAATTTGATAGGCTGGATGACGTTGATCGAGCGAATCTGTTATTTCCGACAAGTACGTCTTCTGATTGTTGACCTTTTGTATGAACGCTCTGACCTGTTCTAAATCTAAGTAATACAAGCCCTTATGCCGTTGATCCAAATACAAAATACTACCTGCCAACAACTTTGTAGCGGATTCAATCCAAAAATCATATCGTTCTTTTGGTTTGACCACCGTTTGTGCGATTGAAATTGCTTGCATGAGATCTTCGGAAAGCCAATCACCCTTACGATGCATCTTTCCTTTTCCTATTTTTCCTATAACAAATGCATTTTCACATTGCATTTGCTTCGTTACATGCAAAGGATTGATAATAGATAACTGCCTTTCTGTACCGATGTAGACTCCTGACATCTCATTTCATCCCCCTTCGGTTTCTTACACCTTGCTCCCTATCCAAAACACAATTGCCCAAATGGGAAGTGCAAGTATACACGCATTCCGACAGCCAACAAAAAAACCAAGCGGATTTTCATCTATTTGACTGAAATGAGCTTCGTATTTTGTCATATAATCTTAGTCCTTTCTTTATTGAACTTTCTTACGGTTTCTTACTGCAAATACGGCTCCAATTAAGCCAAGTGCGACACATACAAGACCGACCCATTTTATGTATGGATTTTCGGCTTTACCGCCTGTTGTCGGAAGATAATTTTCAATTTTCTTTGGTGTTTGTTCTAGTTGTGGTTTCTCTAGTTGTGGAATGACAGGTTTTTCGGTTACTTTTGGTTGTTCCGGTACCTGTGGTTGTGGTGTTTCTGGTTTTTGTGGTTGTTCTGGTTGTGGTGTCTCTGGTGTAGGTGGCGTCGGTTTCTTCTGATCCTTCACCGTATGCTTAATGATTTGACCATCCTCTTTAATTTCAAAAGAGAATATTTCTTCATTTAGTAAATAGCCTTCTGGTGCGAATGTTTCTTTATATGTGTACTTTCCGTATGGAAGCTTAAATTTCGCAATGCCGTTTTTATCCGTTTTTCCTTTTGCAACTTCTTTTCCTTGTTCGTTAAAGATGGTAAATTCAGCGTTCGGAAGCTTATTGTTGCCATCTGCAATATCTACCTTACTAATCTCCAACTCTCCTGTGATTTGCTTGTTTTTCGCTGTTAGCATGATTGTCTTGCCTTGTTCAGAGATACTAAAAGGAATAGGTTCTTTCGTTGTCACGTAGCCAGTTGGTGCTTGTTTTTCAACAAATGAGTATGCTCCAAATGGTAAGTCTTTTACTTCAATCAAACCGTTTTTATCACTTTTGTATTCACTCATTTTCTTTCCTTTACTATCTTGAAGAATGAACACCGCACCTTCTAATTTTTTATCTGGTTTCTCTCCATCTACTTTTAGAAGTTGCACGTTTCCTTTTACTTCTTTATTTTCAACTACAAATGTCAGCGTTTTCCCTTGTTCTTTGACCTCGAATGGATATTTTGTTTGATTAAGAAGATATCCTTCTACTCCTTTTGTCTCAACAAAATAATACTTTCCATATGGAAGATCCTTCACTTGTGCAATCCCTTGTTCGTTTGTAACCGTTTTTGTGATTTCTTTCCCCTCTGCTGTATATAATGTGAACTCTACTTTTGGAAGAGTTTTTCCGCTATCACTTAATTTCTTAATCTCAATGTTTCCTTTTACTTTTGTGTTTTGTAATGTAATCGTAGCAACCTCGCCTGTTTTAACTTCAACCTGTTGTGGCTGCCCATTCAGTATATAGCCAGTAGGTGATTTTACCTCTTTAAGAGTATAAGTTCCGATTTCTAAACCAGAAAGGCTTGCTGAACCTTGCTCATTTGTAGTCATTGTGCCTACTTTTTGATTTGCACTGTTCATGACTTCAAATACTGCACCTTGTAGCAATTCTTTTTGTTCTCCCACTTTTACAACTTTCAATCCACCAAGAGATTTCCAGTTTACTTGTAAATCGGCACTCACTTTTTCCTCATTTTTTTCTAAAAGGACTGTCGCATCTTGGACTTTATCAGTTCCTTGATACGCTACTGCCTGCAAATTAGAAAGATTAGATGTTACTTTTAAAGAAAAGTTACCTGTTTGAGAGGATTTCGGTATCAAAATACGGAATTGTTCTCCTAAATTGAATTTTTGTTTTGCTTCACCTTTTGTTGAAACAACTTTCGTTCCATTCGGTGCATTAGCTAATTGAACTGTAAACACACCGTTCTTAGCGTTACTTTCAATTTGATACACTGTCGTTTCAAAGTACTCACCGTTTAACTTTGCTTCTTGATTGTCTGTTGGTGTTACATTCATATACATGTCTTGTGTTTCCTGGCTTGTATTTGCACCATCAATAATGGCTTTCACAGATTTTGCAACATTCGCATTCTTATGCTGAATTTCACTAATGTCAATTTGACCTAATGATGCCCAAACACTGAGCTGGGTTGCATAATGCGCCTCTTTCCAATCGGAAACCCCTAATTCTTCTGGACTCTTTTGCGGATATCCATTTAGAAGAACTCGGTACACAATATCATCTGTGCGCCCCATCTCTGGAAGGTCATTACCGTTGGGACTTAACTTCCCATAAGTTAAACAATACGCAATTTGCCCATTTACATTCTTCAATAGTTCTGTCCGTAGGTCTTTTCCGTACATGGGACTAAAACTCCAATTTATTTCGTATTTCTCACGATTAATGACTTCAGCACTCGCTTTCGTAAGCGGAAATACAAAATTCAAGACAATTAGAAGCATACTCATCACAATGAGCAACGTTTGATACGATCGTTTCAACATACTAACAGCTCCCTCATATTATGCAGTTTTCAAGGATCAATAATTGTGAATCACTAATTCTATTTGAATTACTAGGTTTTTTTACTATAATTAATCGTGTATGGTTACTTTGTATCTTTATTTAACAAGAGTAACCTTTTAAAAGTTATTCTCGAACTCGATAATACGTTGGTACAAAAAAGTACTCTACAGGTTTTTCAAAAAAAATCGAAATTTTTTCTGCTCGTTCAGCATTAACCCCAGATGTGCCTTTCTCTATAGAATGTAGCACTTGTGGACTAATTTTTAATATTTGAGAAAGGAACTCTAAGGAACAATTCCGAGCCTTTCTCTCATGTTTTAAAGTCATCTCGTAACCTCCTTTCGGTTATCCTTACGAATATCATATATCACTTTTAAAGTTAAAACAACTGTTTTTTTTAATATTCATTGATTTTTTATGTTTTTTCATCACTTTTAAAGTTAATTAACCCTCTCTAGAGTTATAAAAGACGTATATCTTGCAAAAAAACACACAACAAATCATAAAATTAAGTGGGAGGAAAATAAAAAATGAGTATTTTTGGTGCACGTGTAAAAACACTAAGGTTAGAAGCTGGATGGAGCATGAAACAACTAGGTGAAAAAATAGGAGAAGTTAGTGGAACAAGTTTCGCTCAAACAACTGTTTCAAATTGGGAAAATAAAGGGGCTGAACCTCCATATAGCGTTTTAATAGTTATGGCTAATCTTTTCCAGGTCAGTACAGATTATTTGGTTGGCAATACTCAAACCATTCAAAACAAGGAATTGTCTTTAGAAGGACATCAAACAAAAATGGATATTAATATAGAGGATACAGAGGTTGAACCAAATCACGAACTACCTTTCATGACACATGACCTTTATGAAGATCTACTTACAATACCACTAAATAAAAAAGAACAATTAGAGAAGCAACTTTATGAATACACAGAATTTATTAGTTATAAGTATGACAAATTACAAGAAGAATTTATGAATTTCAGAAAATATATCCAATACGAAATTAAAGCCTCCAGTTCAAATTAACCGGAGGCTTTTCTTAAGTTACACTCTTCTATTCTTACATTAACGATTGATATCTCATAATAATAGTTATACAATAGGACATATAAAGAAATATAACCTTATTAAAGTTACAAAAACAAAAAAATAAACCCTACCACAACCTGTTTTTAATTGGCAAATCACTTTGGCCGGTGAACCAATTAAAAACTCAATCAGAGTAGGGGGCTTATTTATAATTATATTTTCTACATATTTATTATAGCATGTAAAAAATATAATGTGAATAAAAACCTCTACTTTTCCAGCATTTTTCTGTTTATTTGTGGTGGAAAAAATAGGAGGTTTTTTCCGTGTTATTGCATAACTTTTTGCTTAGTCGAGCAAAAGCTGAATTAAGTCCTCGAATTAAACATTTATCCAAAACACCAGGAACTATTAATCAATCAATCAAGAAAGTTACTACTTATATTGATAATATTGTCCATGACGATGAAGGTGTTACCACAAAAGATTACCTTACCAAAAGACAGTTTGAAGCCTTTGAGACTATTTTATCTTATTTAGTACAAGAAGGTTATACCCAAGTAAGGCAAGAACATATTTGTAAAAAATCGGGTATTTCTAAACCAATTATTAATTACGTGTTGAATTGGCTGCAAGATTTAGGAGTATGCCAACAAATAAAGGTAAGACGACATGGAAAGATCGCTCCTTCCGTTTACATCTTGACTATACATAATAATTATTTAAAGATCATTGAATACTTTAAAGTGAAATGGGCTTTAGCTATTGATATATGCTCTACTTTCACAGACTTTTTAAAGAAAAAAACCTCAAAAGAAAAAAGTGAATCTGAAGATGAAACTCAAATATCTGTTTCCCCTAATGGATTAGATATTTTTGATATTGGAACAGAAAAAGAATTACAATCTGAACCTACTTCTAATCAGAAGCGAGAGGAAGACTTAAGCACTTACTTAAGCGAAAATCAGAAAAGAGCTTACCACCATATAATGAGTCAGCGCATAACAAATTTAACTGAAAATGATGCTTATGTCATTGCTCTAAGATTGCCACCAGATTTAGATAACTTAGAAACGTCTGGCAAGTGGGCTTTTGAAGAATCGGTTAAATGGTTTAGAGATAACAAAGCTGATTATAGCGCTCCGGCTCATTTTATGAAAATGTTTAGTGAGAAATTAAAGTTTTATCAAAAACAAAGAATAAATGAATCTCAAAAACGTCTTGCAAATATGGGAATAGATAAAAAGAATAATAGTACAATCCCATTCGATTTATTCAAAAAAATGCTTGTTCCGAACCCGTAAACCTCATTTTTCAAAAAATAATTATCATTTTGCCTTGCTTGAAAAAATCATACATAGCAAGGCTATTCGTCATGCCTTTATTAATCCTCCACTTTCTTTAAGCATTTGAAGAAACTTAAAGAAAAAAATAACCACATTTTGCATCAAAAACTTTCACTTTCCGCTTTAAATTCTAGTAAAATAACCTTCCCTTTTAAGAATGAACATTCCAAAATTTACCCACATATTAACTTAGAAATTTACTAAGCTAAAATTCTAAATCGCTTGTAAGAGTAAGACTCAAAGGCTGTATATTATTTCTAATGTTTTTATTGGTTTTACTTTTTTAAAACAAGATTTAATAACTAGAGTAATTTCATTTTTAATTTGTATTTTAAAAAGTGAATTTTGTCACTCCTTAGGGATGAAATACTTTTTACTGATGATAATTACAGTAATCTTAAAATAAACTAAAGAGATTCCCTATCAATTTACAATTTAAAACATATTATTAATTCGTTCATTTTACTTTTTGTGGAAAAGGCCTACGTTTTAATTTTAAATAGCAATTTTTAACGAAGTTTAGGAAATCTCTTTATATAGAAAAAAATTAAATTATAGGATTTTTGATAATTAATGTGGAAGCGTTCTATATAAAAAATAAAGGAGGGCGAACAGTTGCAAGAACGCTCATTTTGGACAAAAGATGTTGCCGAACGCTTAGAAATAGGCACAAGTACGCTTAGGAAATGGTGTATAGCTTTAGAACAGGAACAATATTCTTTTGTAAAAGGTGCAAAAAATAGTCGTGCTTTTGTTCAAAAGGATATTAAAGTACTAGAACAGATGAAAAAGCTGATCCAAGAGGCTGGAATGAGTATTGAAGGAGCCGTGAAGGTTGTTTTATCTGTTCCTTCTGCTGAAGTTGAAACAGATAATGATCTAGAGAATGATAATAGAACGCCTAGCGTTCTATCAGAGAACGTAATGAATTTGCCTAAAGGTTTTATAGAACAATTACTCCAAGAACAGATATTACTAAAAGAGAAAATTCAACAGCTAGAACGTATTGAGATCATGAATGCCGAACGGTTAGAACGCATGGAGAACAGATACAAGGAACGAGATGATTTGCTATTAACACATGTTAGAGAGGTACAAGAAACTAAACAACTTTTAGTAGCATCTCAAAACAAACAAAAGGAAAAAAAGTGGTGGGAATTTTGGAAATAACACATTTAAGTTGATTTATTTTAAATTAAAATAAATCAACTTAAATCAACTAGATGATTCCCTCTCGGAGTAATAGCTCGATTTTAAATCATTTTAAATGAAAATGATTTATTTTCATTTACTTATGTTGATTTTTCCAGTTAATTATAGTAAAATGTAATTAAGATAAGTTTAAATGATTTAAAATAAATTCTTTTCAATAAGAAAGGGGCAATATAAATGAAATTCAATTATTTTGTAGAAGATGATAATGGGAATTCCGAGAAGAAGATTACAATTAATGGAGAAATGATGAAATTTCCAAATACATATAGTTATGTGTATAAAGAGCCAGTTCCGCAAGATAAAAAAATTGAAGAATTAGTGCATGGATTAATTCATAATATGGATGTTACTGTTAATTCATCAGCTTTGAAAGGTCAAGTAGCTCAAAGGGTGTTTGTGGGAGAACGTGCCATTCGCTCTGGTGAAGATCTTCAGAATCTTAACATTAAATCAAACCGTGGTAAGCATAGACAAGATACTACAATTATGACTACAGTTAGTGCAATCGCTTGTCGTTCGGTTCAAGATATGTTTAAAGATCAAAACTCTATAGAAGAAGGCACAAATATAGAAGCAATTGTTTCTATGGTTACAGCTTTACCAGCTAGTGAATGGACAAAAGAAAAAGCAAAACAACTCTCCGAAAGATTTACAAATAGTAGTCACCATGTAACGGTAACTGTGGGTGATTTGAGAGTTTATGTAACTTTGAAATTTGAAAAAGTAATTGTTGTACAAGAAGGGACTATTGCCCTATTTGCTTTAATTGAGGATGGTAATGGGAAATATAGAAATGATGACATATTTAATGAATTTAAAGAAACGTATGATATGAAAGATATAACAGGTGAATACTTCCAAGAAAAACGTCTTCTTCACATAGATATTGGTGATGGAACAACGGAATATGTCGTTACAAAAGGTTATGATTATGACAATGACCACAGTTCAGGAGAAAGACATGGTATAGGTCATGCGATTGAACGTGCTAAAAAAGATTTTGAAGATGAATGGGGTTTTTCTATAGAAAGACAAGAGTTTGCCGGATATCTGAAAGAAGAGCATCCTAAATATTATGAAGATGCTAAAAAGTTCTTAGCGAGAGCAAAATTTAATTTGGCTGATGAAGTTTTAGATACTGCGGAAACTAAATTACAGGATTTAAAATATGATGTAGAAGTCGTGGTTGTTTATGGCGGTGGAAGTATTCAATTAAAAGAAAATCTTTTCGAAGATTTAAAAGAAATTTGTGATTCTAAAAAAATTAAAATATTATGGATTAATCCTAAGAATGCAACGGAAATGAATGTTAAAGGCATGACTGTATTTAGTTCAATTGTACTTCAAAAAGAACAAGTAAAATAGGTGATTATGATGGCTAAACCAAAAGCGATTCAAATTCCATTGTCGGAGAAAATGCGTCAAAGATGTCCAGAACTATTTGTTTGGATAGAATCACAGGAAAACCCTAATGAAGCTACAAGAAAGGTGTTAGAACATTTTATATCGTTATACGGGACACAAAGTGTAGATAACGAAGAAATAAAGCTTGGAATGGCGAAAGACTTGTTAAGTGCAAAAGGCATGCTACAAGGGGATATCCCAAGGGGTCTACCTTCCAAATCACCTTTAACGTATAAACAGCCAGAAGAGGGTAATGTAATTGAAAAAGTTGAAAGATCAACTGGAACCGCAAATGAAGAAAATCGGCCGAAAGATGTTCATATTGAAAAACCGGGAGAAAAAACTCAAGAAGATCCGGTGAATAAACCTATAGAAAGAAATATAAATATGAATAAGTGGACGCATGAATAATTCTCTAAAATGAATTTTTTTAAAAAAATTTTTATGAAAAGAAGCAAAAAACAACAAGATGCATAATGACATGATGGAGTGCTTACTTATTAGAGAAGGCACTCCATTTTTGTATTTTAAATAAGAAGTAGTTTTTTCAAATACATACTTTTATACAATGAAAGTGGTGAGTTTATGGAAATGTCAACAAATAAACAAAAAAAGCGAACTCAAATTTTTAAATTTTTGATGTTTTGGGTATTTATTCTTATCGTATTATTTTTATTTAAATCATTCATTTTACAAATTATTGGAATTACATTGATTGCTGCTTTTATTTGTTTAGGGTTTTATTATCTTGGTTACTTGTTATTCGGAATAATTTCTTTAATTATTGTTGTAGGTAGTGTTATATGTGCCATATGTGTATTAGGATATTTTTTATAACTTTAAAATGTAAAAAGGATCTATGAAAGAGAGAAGGGGAAATAGCCGCATTACATTTGTAATGCGGCTATTTCCCTTTTTTATGAATAATACTCTCAGCCAGTATTGCCATGTGCATAACTAACTATAGCACTGCTAGCTTGTTGGACATCTAATCCAATTGAAGGATCTCCAATTGTAAAAATGCCTATAGCGATAAGACTTACTAAACTTAGTTTTAAGAGCTTCATTTTAACACCTCTTTGCTAATGTTTTTTTCCTTTGCCTGATAAGTTAAATGGAAATATGTGCTGGATTTTTCGAATTGTGTATCGTTATGAAACTGAAGAGCTAAAATTTCGTAATATTCTTGAATATACTCCCATAGTTTTTCTTGGTTAAAGTGTCCCATTCCTGCTAAAATAGTATTTTCTAAAATTTCAGTTTCAGCTTTGTTGCATAGATTATCAAGAATTTCAAAGTGATATTGGTATTCTAGTATCTCTAATTCTTTACAAATATGTAGTCCTTTTTTTATAAGCTCTGATGCAATTTCTGTTTCTCCTAACCTTAGGCGTTGTTTAGCTTCAATAAAAAGTGCTCTATAGTTATTTGACATCTTCTCATTTACTTCAGATAAATAGCGAACTGCCAAGACAGATTGCTTTTGTTCAGCATACATTAACCCTAAATTTTGACGAGCAATCAAAATATCTCTTTCGTTACCGAATGTACGAAATAAGTCTATTGCTGTGAGGAAATATTCTTCTGCCATCTCGAATTCGTTTAAGTGAGTACAAGCTAATCCTAAAAGATTATTGCAATAGGAAATTTTCAATTCGCAATCAGCGTTATTAATAAATATATCCTTGGATATATTTGCGTATTTTATGGCGAAAAGGGCTTGATGAATATGGTAATGAAAAATGGCTAAATTATAATAGAATTCAGCTTTTTCATAATGCTCTTTTGCTAAATTATAACTTCCAACTGCATTTGAATGAATGGCCTTAAAAAAGTGGTAGTAATATGCTAGATAATCTTCTTTTGGAGTTTCGAAATCTTCGATTTTGTCAAAACTATTTTTAGAAATGCCCATGTTATTGATTAAATAGTCATGTCTAAAATCAAGAAGCGAATAATAAAAAAGTAAATTTTGATTATCTGCAAGGTCATTAATGTGTTCATCAATTTCTTTTTTTAATCGTGTAGAATTTTCTCTATTTCTCGCACGAATTTGTAAATACCATTCATTTAGTAACTCAGTAAGTTGCTCATTTCCCTTTAGTTGAACGTTCATATTATCCTCCCCATCACCCTATAATAAAGGGAATATTCTTATAATAAAATGATAACAGATAAGCAAAAAAATAATCTTATCAAGCTCTATGTTTCAAAATTTTTCTGAATATTCTAATTTATATTACGAATTATGGTGGATTGTTTAGTTAATTCGGACAGAATAATATGAATATTTTTTCTGATTATAGGGTAATATTCCCAATACTTCAATCGCTCATGCAATTTTGCATTTCGTGTTTATTTAATATTAAAAAAAAGAGATTTTTAAGTGTATTTTCTTTGCACCTGTTATAAAAAAGAGAGTGCCATGCGACCACCATGTACACTCTCTAGATAAATGCTACCATCAAGTTGGTGGCTATCATAATTTAATTTTTCTAACGAAGTCCTCCTTTTTATGCTTCCGACGTTGAGATAATAAGGTGGGCTTCTTGTGTTCTTATAGCATATATTCTTTATATTTCACTTCACTATGTAATCAAGCAAGCCAATATATGTTATTAACTTCTAGCACTCTGATATTCTTTTTGAATTGTTAGAACGTCTTCCAATGTAGAAACCTCTAGAACAATAGACAACTCATGAAGCATTGTGAGTGTTTCCTCCATTTCCTCTAACATTTTCTCCAACTCAATAGTTTGTACCCCATACTCAATTAAACGATTAATAAATAAATCAGATTCCGAAAGATCAGGGGAAATGATAGAGATAATCTCTTTTGCTTTTGGTAAAATCTTTGTTTCAAATTGCTTTTGTATTTCAGCACGCCCCATTGAAACATGGTAGCTTGAACACAACTTACGAAATGCTTTTAAGCGAATATCAGCTTCTAATAAATTAAATCGTTCTAAATAGGAATCTAGATCAAAGCCCTTATGTTCCTCAGACATTTCTTCTGTTTCTTCTTTATACACTCCATCGGCTCTCTTTTCAATTTTTTCTATATCTAATTCATCAAAACCATTTTCCAGTAATATATCTTTTACCGCTAATCGAAAAGATTCTTGAATCATTGTGTCTAGCATAATGGCGGGGACATGATTGGAATGCCCTACTTGTACTAATGCTTTAACAGTTGCTTGAGCCAGTTTAATGTAATTTTCAGCATTAAACTCCCCTTGTACAATTACTTGGCTTTGCTCTTCTTGTACATTTATAGCCAATACAAAGTCTCCAGTAGATTCTTGGACTAACCCCTCGTTATCAGATACCTTTACATATATATTTCCCATTATCTGTTCGCCCCTCATCATAAATGTATGGATACTATGACCCTATATTTAAATATAACGCTGATTTTCACGTTATAAAAGGATTTGTCAAAAATTATATAATATTTGGTTTTTTTTTTTTATGTACAAATTCAAAAAAAAGGATCAAAGTCATATAGATTTAATGTGTCTAGAATTCTATGTGGATGGTGAAAAAAATGAGCCATTATCAAATGCTGTATAGCACCCCGTATCTATATTCTTCAAACACGCTCCGTCAAATGTATAAAGGGACAAAAAAGGAAGATGACATTTGTGCAATACAAGAGCACATGCTACGTCATGAGGTATACCTGGACCGACAATACCGAGGTTATTATTATTTGAGTCAAAAAATTGAAGAGGATCTATATGGTGATGAACATGCTTTGTCCTGGAATGAGTTATTGGATGAATATCAACTTTATAGGGATCGTAAAGGGAATTTGTCTATTAAACCGAAAGGATGAGATGAACATGACAATCATTGGAGAATTAGGGGTTGTTTATGGTGTGACCGGAGCTTCAGTTTTGGGGATTAAATTACTGAAAAAGAAAGGTCTTTACCTTCCAGGATGGTTGCTACGTGCGGGTCTCAAATGCTTATTGATTGGGAGTGTTTGGTACGTTCTAATGGATATACTAGATGTATTTCTACGTTAGTATTACATCTGGTAGTTGAAAATGATTATAATATCGCACCTAAAACGGTTTTTTCTAAGCTTCCATACAGGCTCAACTACCTTAAGGAGGTATGGAGGAAATGTTGTCACTTTTATTAATTCCAGCGACCTTTATAACAGTAGCTTACTTTTACAAAAGTAAAGGAATGAGTGATAAGAAAAAAATTGCAACGTTTTTTGAAATTGCAAAGATATGTGTTCAGCATAAAGGTGAATTACAATACCCCATTTTTATAAAAGAAATAGAAGATGACATAAGTATGAATTATGTTTACAAGTTACCACTTGGCGTGCCAAGTCAACTTATCAAAAAATTAGCTGAAGTATTAGAAGAAGGACTATATAAGCCTGTTAAAATATCGTTCCATCAAAGAGAGCTTCATATTCGCGTATTTAAGCAAAAAATATCTGAAATGTGGAATTGGTCTAAGGATCTGTTAAAAGAGCACACATGGAGAGTTATGATGGGGAAAGCGTTAGATAAACATGTATATCATGATTTCGAGAAAACACCGCATATGTGTGTGGCGGGTATGACGCGATTTGGAAAGACAGTATTCTTAAAAAATGTGATGACTAGTTTGATTTTACAACAACCTCAACATGTGAATTTTTTTATTATCGATCTGAAGGAAGGGCTAGAATTTAGTCCTTATAAAGAGCTATTCCAAGTAGTAGAAGTAGCTGAAAATCCGGAACAGGCGTTAGAGATGTTGGTGAGAGTACGAGAAAAGATGGTAAAACAGATTGAAATGATGAAGAAGTCCTATTTTACCAATATCATAGATACATCCATAAAAGAGCGTTGCTTCATCATAGTAGATGAGGGAGCAAATCTTTGTTCAACACAAGGTTTACCTAAAAAACAACGGGATATATTATTTATGTGCCAGGAGATGTTATCTGAAATTGCAAGAATCGGGGGTGGTTTAGGATTTAGGCTTATATTTTGTACGCAATATCCAACCTCTGATACATTGCCAAGGCAAATCAAGCAAAATGCTGATGCAAAGCTAGGTTTTCGATTACCAACAGCGGTTGCGTCACAAGTTGCTTTAGATGAACCAGGTCTTGAGGATCTGCCTTCCCTTCCAGGAAGAGCATTATTTAAGACAGATCGTACAGAAGAAATTCAGGTACCATATTTAAAGGATATGGACATGTGGGCGTTACTGAAGCAATACAAGGTGGTGAAACAAAATGAGGCATCAAACACTCAAACAGAAAGCGAGACAAATCGAGATTTTATCCACTTTGAGTAAGTTAGATTTTGCAACTAGGAGGCAATTACAAGCCATCCACTGTCTAGGGAGTATCCGAAATGCCAATCGTGTATTAAAGGATTTACATTCATATTGTCACATTACAAAAGTGGCTCGTGAACACGTATATTATTTAAACAAAAAGGGACGGGATTTATTAGGCATTACAAAAGAAGTGAAGAAAAGTAGTCAACTACAGCACATATTAATGCGAAACGAAAGCTGGATGTGGCTTGGATTTCCAGAATGGAAAACAGAAAGACCTATCGAGTTTTCAATCAATGGTCAACGGTATCAAATCATTCCTGACGCAACGTATTTTGAGGGTAATGTTCCCTATTTCGTTGAAATAGATCGTATGCAACATATGAAGGCAAACGAACATAAAATACAGTTATATGGCCATATAACAGATATCTATAAAAGACAGAATGCTATTGTTCCAGTAATTATCTTTTTTACATTATCAGACTATCGGCAATCTAAATTAGAGCAATATGCTATAAAACAAAATATATTTATGAGAACATATGTGATGAATGATATTTTTTAATTAAAGCCAAAAATCATTATAATCTACATTTTTATTTGTTAGCTTTTTTAAAGTATCAATAATTTTGGAACCAGTTTTTAAAGATGGAAGAAATGCATTTCCTTTGCATAAGCGACTAATCGTACCTTGACTTACACCGCTTCTTTCTGCAACTTCCTGTTGGGTTAAATTATGCTTATCTATAAATTTACCGAATTTACTCCTAGTTTTTCCTATACCAAACCAACTCATATTCTCACCTCGGAAAATTATTATTTATAAATCTAGCTTGTCCAAATCTATAATTATTAAAACCTTCAACAAATTGTAATTTTGGATTAGTTTTCATCATAAAATAAATTAAGAAGTAAAAATGAAAAAACATGTAATAATTTTGTGGAATCTAGCATTCATAGTAATAGCTACAAGTTGCTGATACACTAGCCTAATGGCAACTTGTTGCAACAGGTATGCAAACAAAATAAAAAGCTGAAACTCCTTATGTAAGAAGGGATTCAGCTTTTTATTTTTCATAGATTAATAATTTATTTTCTGTTATTAGATATAAATTAATGGGTAATATGTCGAACTAATAAGAGATTATTAACGGGTCACTCTTAATTTCTTTACTTGTTCGGATTGTGAAAAAAATAAAAATTTCACGTATCATACTTAAATTAAAAGACCTCATAATATATATTCAAGGGGTCTCGTTTATTAAGAAGGATCAAGGTCTTTATAACGATAGGGACCTGTTTCTTGTTGTTTTCTGTGTATTTTGTGTCTATTTGGCCAATTATCTATTCCTCTTACAATGGCATCTCTGGAGTATGGTATATGTAAAGCTAATTCTTCCTTAAGAATAGCGGGACATAAGGTACGATCTATGCCATTTTTTTTATTCAAGTTAATAACTAATATAGAGACGTCAAGTTGTAAAGCTACATCTATTTCCCAACGTACATATCTATATAAATTTTTGGTTTTTTGTCCAACAAGTACAATAAGACATTTTGTATTCAAGAACCGCTGGTAAAGTTTTCTTTTAATATATGCTTCATCATTATCATTTAACTTACTTTTTTGCATTGGATAAAGATCATGAGCATTGTGAAAATTAAACTCTTTTCCATCCTTTGCCTTCCATGCTGTTATGAGACGATAGTAATGCATATCTTCATCACCGTCGAAACATATATAAGTCTTATTACGATAAGCCATTAAAAACACTCCCTTATTGATTCGCCTTTGGAATAGATTGGGTTAGTACAATTGTAATAAATAAAAAGGATAATAGAACTTGAGAGGCTCTAATATAGTGTCCAAGTTCTGTAACAGTTTGAACAGTATTGTAACTTAATGGGAAAGTGTTTGATAAGCTAAATAAGAAAGCTTGTGAAAATGTAGCACCTGAACTTTCCCATTTAAACGCTGATGTAAATGGAATTTGAAATAGATATCCGTATGATAAAATCATATAGAAAAATGATTGGAACAGACTAATAAACTTTCTTCTCGTACGGTGAAGTGTAGCGAAAGAACTTTTAATAGCTCCTTCTTCCCAAATGTGATAATAAAAATAGGTAAAGGAGTTCATAAGTAAGAGGTAAATTGTAATTGCCACAATGTATATATTATTAATATGTTGATACCAAACTAACCCAATAAAGACAAATTTCAAACAAATAAAGATATCAACAGCAATATTCCGTGCTTTTCTTTTTTTTCTGTTCAAGTAATCAATATCTGATGAGTGGCGGTGAAAAAATAATACGAATTTAATTGCAATCCATTTAATTAATTCCACTACATTTATATAGAATAATAGGGAAATTATTTTATGGAAAATAGGGTATATGAACCCATTGTCAGTGGATTTTTCTTTATTTCTTCCTTCATACATAAATTTTTATTTCACACTCCTAATTTGAGATTATCTAGATGTTGTTGGGGTATGTGTAGCAATGGAACAGGATAACGCAACAAGTATTAGCGGACATTAGAAATGATAAAAATGTACTTTTTATTTGAAAATAGCTTAATTTTAGATACATTTCCATTCTTATGAAGCAAAAAAGTTCAATTTTGTAAAAAGATCAAAATCGTTCTTTTATATCCACTAATATACGAAATAACCCTTAAAACGAATGTCCGCTAATACTTAACGTAAGTTTTGGTTCCATTGCGACACATACCCCTTGTTCTATCCTCCTTACTAGTTACGTCTTTCCTGTTTAATTATATTATAATGAATTTTTATTATTTTTATAATAAAAAATGTTTTGAATTATTACAGTAAGTAGCTCCAAAGGTCTTGATAATTTCACGTACCATATTTTAAATAAAAATATGGTTGTTTAACACAAAATGTATAAGTATGTTAAATTTCAATGTGGCGTAATGCTTTCGAGTAATACTTTTCATAAGCTAAATCCCTCTCTTAAGAAAAAATGGGAAGAAATAAAAAAAGAATTAAAATTTGAATAGCATATTATTGGATAGGTTTTAATTAAGATCTTCATAAAATTTTATTAGGTAGTCGAGATAATTTATAAACTCACTGATAAATTGGTGCTCGTGTGGATCTTTAGCATGGCACCAATTTGCAATTAAGTTAAGATAAGTATTATATTTGGGGATTTCTTCAGCTAGACAATTATTATAACTTAAGAAAATACGTATTATTTTTGCGAATTCTTCTTTATATAAGTGGAAATCATCAGTTTGCATAAGTAAGTTTATTTTCTTCGTTCTATGTGATATTAGCCTATTAACTACATCGTTAAAAATATGTAATCTTATATATAATGTTACAATGTTTTCTGTTACTTCAAACATCTCCATTTTGTTACTTTTTTCGTTTTTAATATATAGAATAGAATTATATAGCCTGTTGGATTTATTTAGTTCATTTATATAATCTCGTTCTTTAATAAATGCCTCTTCTCTATTTTTAGCTGTGCAAACAATACTAAACAAAAATTTATCTTTACCAAATTTAATAAAATCAGATTGCATTTTTGTATTAAAATGTATATTTGTTTCTAACTGATATAGGTGAGCTGAAATTCTTTGTTTTAAGTTATTTGTCAAACCAATATAAATCATTTTATTTTCAGTATTCTCAATACAGTAAATAAAATGAATATCAAAATCTGAAATTAAATACTTACTAGATATGTCTTGTAAAACCATTTATTTTATTACCTCCCCCTATTAATTAGATTAATATTGAATTAAAATAAAGTCCTGTATTAGCAGGACTTTATTTTAATTTTTTTACAATGCTTTGCGATGTACTGTGTAAATTCGATGAAGGGATATGAAACTAATGAATGATGTTGTGTGTATTTTATCCCTTCTTTTTGTACATTAACAGAGTAAGTTTTTCTATATTCATTTCTTTTCGTTTATTAAAACTATCTTATTTTCTCGACTTATTTTTCCTTGAGCAATAAAGACAGCTAGTACCTTTGGCACGAGCATTAACTGTAGTTTCCCATTCGTGTCCTTCATTGCATTTCCACCATACTCTTTTACTTGAACTCCTCGTGACATCATAAGGAGTCAATGTTCCATTTTTAGTGGGATGCCATTGTTTAGCAAGCTCTGGATTTAATGTAGCAAGACACATTTAGCAACAGCTATTGGTATAGCAGCAGCAAAAAAACGAACAAGCACTTATTTTATTAAGTGCCATGATTTACTTCAGAATTTGAAGCGTGCAAAAATTGAAAACCGTTTAGAATCCCGATTAAAACACTACACAAAATACAAATTGCTTATCATTGATGAAATTGGATATTTACCGATTGATCCGGAGGATGCAAAATTATTCTTCCAACTCATTGATATGCGTTATGAAAAACGTAGTACGATTTTCACTACGAATGTAAATTTCAAATCATGGGATGAAATCTTTCAAGACCCTAAAATAGCGAATGCCATACTAGATCGTGTATTACATCACGCCACAGTTGTTAGCATTGTAGGACAGTCATATCGAATTAAGGATCATTTTAGTAAAGAAAATGATTAAATCTGTACATGCTTAAACAAGTGAAAATGTACATGAGCATCTTGACATTTACAAGTTGATGTTTAAAGGGCTAAATAAAAAACTTTGCGAGATTTTCCGCAAAGTTTTTGTAATCGTGCGTATTATAATAGTAGTTTTCGTATTTCTTCTGTACTAAGTCCTGTGAATTTTGCAATATCTTCTAATGGCATCCCATTCTTATGCATACCACGGATTAATTGGATTTTTCCTTCTTCACGAGCGTGTGCCAACTTGGCTTGTTCATCTAAAAGTAACTTTTCACGAGCTTCATAAGCTGTTCGGAATGAGGAGTCATGGCTCATATTTTCCCATTTATTCATTGCTTTTTGTAAAATTGGATCTTGATTCATCGCAATCTCCTCCAATGTTTGAGTTAAATGTTCATCTTCATGTGCTGGTAGCAATAACATCCAGCGAACAAATACATTTTCCCATGGATTTACTTTTTCTTCATGCCATTGTTTGACCAATTTTGGAATTTCAACAAAATGGATTTCAATATCATCACTTAGTATCTGCTGTTTTTTGCTATTCCATAATTGTCCTATGGTATGAAATGAATCATCCTGGGAGAATAATATAAAATCTAATAAGTTAATGGTAATTGTTTTCCGAAGTGAACGATACGGCATCCCTTCTTGCATTTGGGATGTATAGAGTTTACTCCAGTAATATAAAGATCGCTTCACCATATCATGTGTATTGCGAAGCTGTATCTCTATATTCACTTGCGTTCCGTTGTCTAATGTTGCTAATAAGTCTAATATGGATAACTTATCATCTTCATAAGATTTATGAAGATGTGGATCTTCTAGTTGTAGAGATGCAATAGGTGCATCTAAAGATTCTTCTAGGATAGCGTTTAGAAATCCAGTTAAAATTTCTTCGTTTCCCTTCGTTCCGAATAACTGTTTAAAAGCGAAATCAATTCGTAAATTTACTAATTTTGTGGACATGGGTTTCCTCTCCCTGTCTTTCTTTTCTTCTTATTATTTTATAATGTAATTCGTAATATAAGCAAATGCTACTTTTACCATTGTATCTCCAATTCATCACAGTACACATCTAACTCCGTAAAACAGTTTTGTAAATCCGCTTCAAAATCAATTTCACGAATTATGCTATCTACCTTTTTTTCTAAATCCGAAATTGTGTTGTAAGGAACATAAAATATATATTCTCCTGAACGTTGTTCCATATTATATTGTGATATAAGGAAGGATTCGATATTATTTCGAACTTTCCCCTTTCCTCGTACAAATTTATTATTATTTTCTACACGTAACAACATACGAATTGTGGCTGTTTGTTCTTTAGTTTGTTCGCCTTTTTCAGTTTGCTTATTTTTTCGTATATATCGGTAGAGTGTAGCTTGACTAATACCTGTCATGTTTACAATTTTTTGGATGCTATATTCTTTAGAATCATATAACTTCAATGCTCTCTGAAGGAAACTATCCTTAACACGAGGGCGTCCACCTACTCTTCCCCTGGCTCTTGCACTTTCAAGTCCTTCGAGAGTACGCTGAGCAATTAAGTCTCTTTCAAACTGGCTGAATGCTTGAAATACTGTTAACATCAATTTTCCTTGGGGTGTATTAGTATCAAACTGTTCTTTAATACTAATTAGCTTAACTTCCTTATTCTCAAAAAAATCAACAAGTTCAATTAAATCTTTGGTACTTCTTCCTAATCTAGAAAAGCTTTCAACAACTAATGTATCACCAGGTCTAATTTTATCTTTTAATCGAGTAAGCTCTGGACGATCACTTTTCGTACCTGTTATTTTTTCAGTTAAAATTTCAGTACAGTTATAATTTTGAAGCATGTCTAGTTGACGAATCAAATCTTGTTGTTGGGTACTTACCCTTGCATAGCCATAAATGTATGAATTCATGAAATCACCTAACCTTTACAAGATGATTTTATCATAAAGGGTAGTTAAAGTTAATTTGATTTTGACAATAGTTTTGATAACGTAGTTAAGCGATTTATAAGGATTAAATTTTGTTTATTTTACATTTATCAAAAACCATTGTTTTTGATAAAAATTTAAAATGATAATTCTAATAATTATGTACTTTATGCTTAGTTTGGGTTTAATATAAGAATAGGATATATTCCCAAAAAATACATAAGGGGTGTTGATTATGAATTTTTCAAAAGACTTTAACTACAATCATCAAGGCGATTATTTATATCCAGTTGAGTATTATCAATTTCGCCAATCAAGCACACTAAATACATTTAAAGTTGAATTATTATGTTTTGATGGTTCGTATGCTTTTCATTTGATTTCAGATAACGAATCAATCCCAAAAGAATACCGTTTTGTTTCAAGTAATCATTATGAAATTAATGAGGAGTTTGGCTTTGCTCCTTTAGACTCTGATTCTAAACAAGCTGTATTACAACGAGCAATTGATTTAGGAAGTGCAATTGCAAAGAAATATTGTGAAAAACCAGTTAATCAATAATAAGTAAAGACCGGATATTAATATCCGGTCTTTACTTATTATTTGCTGTATGTTAAGTGATTTTTTATTGTTGTTATTTATTTAACTCTTTTATTACTTTATTTTGTAATCTTGGTGTCAATCTATTGATGATTCGATCTAATTGATTATTAAAAAAGAAAAATTTTGCGTCTAACATCAAATAATAACTATCCTCAGTTATATGATATGAATGCCCTCCATATCGTTTGACCATCATATCCCATTCATTTTTAGTAACTACTCAGCTTTTTCAGACAAAAAAGCAGGCCAAATACATGTTTCCGATTTGAAAACATGAAAAAAAAT
>NZ_JAEHBI010000065.1:0-20857 GCF_016483705.1 Bacillus cereus group sp. N6 | reverse complement strand
AGTATTTTTTTTCATGTTTTCAAATCGGAAACATGTATTTGGCCTGCTTTTTTGTCTGAAAAAGCTGAGTAGTTACCCTTATTTTATTCAAAAATCAATATCATAACAATATATAGATTCTGAAAATTGATTATGTTATTATTTTTCTATCAAGGGAGGATTAAACATGTTACTAAATGAAATAAAAGTTCCGCCTGAAGAACTTGAAAGAATTTCAAAAAATTTTCACCATGCAGGCATAGAGGCAAAAATGAAACATGAGAATCTCAAAAAAGATATTGATATGCTATATAACAGTTGGTATGGATTATCATCGCAACACTTTTTTATAGCTTTCAACCTTTCAAGAGGCATACTTGATACATACGTAGACAAGCTAGAATATATTGAAAAAAAGCTTGCGCAAATTGCCGAAAAATTTAGGAATACAGATGAAAGTTATATATTTGAAGAGAGTTCTAATCTATTAAAAACTAGTAAAGATTATATAGAAAGTGGATTGTATGGAGATACCTTAACATATGAAGTAACTGGAGAAATCCCCAAAAATTTTGACTCAATACCCTCTAAACTCCTGGCAGGAGAGCAAATTGGTGGTGATGCCTCTTACGGTAGTTTAGGTATCGCAGCTGGAGGAAAAGTAAGCAGTTCCGGCGGAGAAGCACACGGAAGCCTAGGTGTAGGTCCTTTTGGATTAGGATTTAAGTTAGGCGTAAATAAACACAATTAATGTAAAAAAGGGGTACTTTCACAATGTCATTTGAGACTATAAAAAAATTTTTTATCGGTTTTGGAACATTAATTTGTATAATCAATATCATTTCTATTTCATTTTTATCTAATTTAAATATTGGTTCAAAAATTAAAAATATAGCTTTTGTATTAATTTTATTCCTTATCATTTGGTTTATTCTTTATAAAGTAATTGCATTTATTTATAAAAAATATGAAATTCGTAAAAAATACTAAGGGAGATATGTCATGGAGAATACAAAAGAATTCCTTCCAATTGGAACTGTTATTACAATTTATGGACTAGAACAAAAGGTTATGATTTATGGAAGAAAACAACAACAATCTAACGAAAAAAAAATTTGGGATTATGTTGGTTGCCTTTACCCTTATGGTAACCTTTCAAAAGATTATAATGTTTTTTTTGATTATATACAAATTGAAGAAATTTTATTTACTGGATATGAGAATGAAGAAGAACTTTCCTTACGAAAAGAACTCATATGAATTTTTAAAGAGGATGCAAAGATGCATCCTCTTTAATTTATCTTCCGTCCGAAAAATGTAAAAACAAAAACATCTTTTGTCCATTTTCCTTTCCCATACATATAAAATACAAATCCACTAATACTAGTTAGTATAAGAAGCACAACGAAATATATCCAATTTTTGTTATTACCATTCTTTAAGCTATCTATAATTTGCTCCTTAGTATTTCCCATATAAACAAATTTTCCGTATCTACTAGGTAATTCTTTTATTACCTTTCCCTCTACTGATCCAAGTACAACTACATTTTCTTTATTTTCTACTGCTCTAAATGAATAAAAACTTTTTCTTCCATCTGCTAACTTTGTAGTATTCACCTGAATATCATTTATTCTTGTTGAAATTACATTCTGACTATTTAATTCCATAAATGGAGTTTCAAGAGACACATTTTCTTTATTTATTAATTTTAATTCTTTATTTCCAATATGTATTGGTTCATTATAAAAAGCTGTTACTTGGCCGTTACTCCATAACGAACGATTTGGTGCAGAAGTCTGTGTATAATATGTCGTTTTTTTCTTTTGAATTCGATTCACTACCGCATACCCATCAGCAAGTAGCGTTTCATCCCCTGTTACATGTTCAGAATATACCTCTCCCCTTACAAAGTATATACCGTTTTTAACCTCTTTATCGCTTGAAATCAGCTGTACATCACCGAGTTCATTCCAGACTAAAAAACTATTTAAACTCTTATACCCATAAAAAACAAATACCATTAATAAAATTGTAAACAATGCCCCTATTTTAATTGTTGCCTTTTTATTCACTGGTTGTTATACCCCCATATGCTACGAATACTTTTATCTTAATTATAATTAGAGATATTATTGATGTACATATATTAATCTTTTTTCCCTAAGCTAACTTTGCTACCTTCTATTTAAGTAAACGTCAAGTAACGCTGAATCTACACACTTATTTGTATTTTGCTCTTCCATTTCAGCCAATAATAAAGCTGGTGAAGCGTTAAGTTCTGTTTTCCGCACCGGACAACTAAAATATATACAACTTAACATCATATAATTCATATATATGCAACATTACATAAAAATATTTACTATTACATGCTATACTAAAACAGGAGTCGACAATCGTTATTTTCTTCTTATTTTTAAAGCAATATGGATATACCTTCTTAAATCATTTGGATTGTACAAGTAAAAGAAGACATCTTACTAGATGTCTTCTTTTCTTATATTTTTATGAATTCCTTTGAGCAGATGCTCTCCAAGCACGAAAAGATGTTGGGTGTCCAGAATGAGCTCTTTGCTTTGCAGCAGCAACAGCTGGTTTTTCTTCAATAGTCGTTGGTTTCTCTTCCACAATCGCTGATTTTTCTTCAAGAGTAGTCACAGCAGTTTGTATTTTTTCCAACTGCTCTTTTAAAGCTTGCTGTTCAATCTTTAAATCCGTAAGTAATCGTAAAATCATTTCAGAATTGGCCATAAAGATCCTCCTTCCCCCAATACACAGAATAAAATACAATATGTCATCAGCATAATACCCGTGACAAAATAAGGTCGTCAATTCTTATAAAATCTAAGTATCTTTTATTTTTCAAAAGGACCTGCTCAAGTTTATCCGTAAAAACATAAAGTAAATTAAATCCATTAATTAAATGGTCTTTATGGAAGGAGGAGTTAATATGGGATATGGCGGTAGTTGTGGTGGAGGCTGTGGTTTCGGCGGCGGATTTGCTTTACTTGTTGTGCTCTTTATCTTATTAATCATCGTAGGAGCTAGTTGTTGGGGCGGCGGATTCGGCTGCTAAAGGAAGGCACTCTTGAGAGTGTCTTTTTTTCTTATAATAATTAATTCCTCCTCTAGCTGCACCGAGTTTACATATATAATCCGTCATAATACCCTTGAATTGATTACTACGTCTCCTTTATATGAATTTCCCTTAAACAACAGGGCTTTAGAGTCATGAATATAATACAGTAAGTTTAACCCCCTGTTGGTATTATTTGCCCAACTTGTAATAGGAAGCACCTTGTCCTCAAACAAAAAGAAATAGTATGCTTAAACTGTAAGAGTACACTTATTGTAAAGAAACTTTAATTACAGCGTCTCTTTTTTGATCTAATAGCTCCATCAATTCCACAAAATATAGATTTAAATACAAAAAAACACTCCTAGTGAGTGTTTTTTAATATTTAGGTCCCATATAATCATAACTTTGATCTAATGCCTTAAATAAGTCAATCGCACTTTTTAATTCTTGTTTGTCAGACTTTAATTCTTCCATCTTTGTACCAATATCTTTCCTGAAGTTTTCTAAGTCACTAATTGCCTTCTTTCCTACTCCAAGTTGCGACCAACTTGATAGAAGTAAGTTATGAACATTACTTACTACACTTTTGTTATGATTTAAATCTTGAATCATATTCTCCAATTGCTGTAGGGCCTGATTTAAAGCTTCTTCATTTATATAAATTTGTGGCATAATACTATCCCCTTAATAATTTTCATCTGTCTTTTTATAATCATCAGCTTTCTTCTCAATAAAATCAGAGATTTCCGTTGCTGTACGTATATACCAAAAACTTAAATGTTCTACATGGGCACGTATATCGGTTATCTTGGCTTCTAAACGTTTACTTTCAGCTGTTTCTAATAAAGCCATCATATTTGAAATTAATCTCGGTACCTTATCTTGAAATTCTTGTGCATTTCGCTTCATATCTCTTACAGCTTGTTCTAGATTCCCTACAACTACACGAATTTCTCCGCTACCTAATAACTTACCAGGTGAATCATATACTCTTTCACCTGTATCTACATTCAAAAGATAAGGGCTTGCCAAATTACCATCCTTTCCCATCGGGAAATATTTATCATTTTGATAATGGTATCCAGGTTTATCTTTTATAGAATCTAAAAATCGATTCGCTTCAAACGCTATCCTTAGTTCTAATGGTAATTTAGAAATTGCTTCTTTTGAAGCGGGTGGTGTAACAGCATATGTAGAACCAATATGGCTATCATAAGGACCAAAGGGACCATACCCAATAGTATCTGATCCATGAACAATTGTAACAATCCTACCTGTAAATTCCCCGTTATTAGCTCGTTCCTGTAACTCTGGGGGAAGTAAGTGTTTCGCACTCGGTGCATTCCATGTCAAACACCTTATACTCTCATCAAACGCTGCAACATACTCAGATAAAGCACCGCCTAAAGAATGACCTGTAACATACAATTCTACATCTTTTTTCGCATAATCTTCTTTGATTTGTTTCATTACTTTTTCAGCTTGTTCAAATTGACTGTGGTATTCCCATTGTCCGTTCTCTTCGTTCCAATAGCGTCTTGGATCTTCCCCTCTTTCTCCTGCCTTTGGGGCTGGTGCTGGGTCATGAACACCGTCTCTCCTAATAAAAAACTTACCATCTGTTAAAGCATCCTTCATCCCTTCTCCAGGTTTTAAAGAATCCTTTTCAAAAATTTCACCTCCTTCTGTACCACGGAAGGATACCATTACTTGTGTTTTTCCATCTACTACTCTTTCAAACACTACAGCATCCATTCCTGTTTGTTTATCATGAAAAGTTTTTCCTCTATCCCATAATTGCATAGTATTTCCTTCAGGGTCTTTAACACTAAAAACTCCTTCTAAATCTTTATCACTCTTATAAGCAGCTCTGGCCATTTGATAATAACTCGAGTCTAAAACTTCATCATTTTTGCTCAAAACATTTCCCCTCCCAGAAGATTTAATATATTCTAAATATAGGATACCATTAATGGAGGGAATTGAATTGAGAAAAATCTTTTCCAGTTTGAGTATTATTTTTATATTAATCATTTTAGGAGGGTGTAACATGAATGATGATAAGAAAGAAGAAGAACAAAAAATAGTAAAAAATGCCGAAGAAGTAACTATTAAATATTTCAAAGAAAAAGAGAATTTAGAAGTAGTCATTACAGGACATAAATTTGCCCCAAGTGATTTTCAAACCGTTTTTATAAACGGGCATATAAAAGATGATAAGAGTAAAACCTTTTCTGCAGATGTAGAATACGGTGGAGAAAAATATCATGTAAGTTCCATGTCTCATTCTAAAAATTTAGAACTTAAAAACTAACACTGTAGGCACTCATAAGAGCATAGCCATCAACTTAAGAAAATGAATAAAATAATGAATTAGGGCACCCTTTCATGCAGTACTGTATGAAAGGGTGTTTTAATTTATGGCTATAAACAATGACGCACCAATCGAGGAACTTATGTATTAAACAGGTATGATTCAACCAAAACGAAAATTTCAGGCACAGAATCTTCTATTACTCTGTGTATTTTTAGGACAAACAATCAGTTCTGAGTCTTTAGTTACTCTTTGCACAAAATTAAATGAAGCCACTGTTACTTGTATTTCAACCCAGGCACTCAATAAACATTTGAACGAGAAAGCCGCATGCTTTAATTTTGTCACTCAACAAAATCAGAAAACAATTACAATTAAACCGATTATATTTTTCTTCTGAAGAATTACACATTTTAAAATTGACATAACACTTCATGCACCATATACTGTTAACAACAGTATACTGTCATTAACAGTATAAATCCTAATTCATTCTAGGAGGTATATCCATGAAACATACAGGAAGACATACAGGTGCATTTCTTTTGTTATTTTTGGCAGAAGGTGATAACTATGGCGGGCAATTATTGCAAAAGTGCGAGGAAGAACTTCCCGTCAATCCAATCGATAGTGCCATTTTATATCGCACACTAAAAAAATTAGAAAATGAAGGCGCCATTGAATCTTATGTAAGTACAGATCATCAAGACAAGCCAAGAAAGATGTACAAAATTACGCCTGCCGGAAAAGAACAACTGGCAGATTTTCAGAAGGATATTGAAGAAAAAATGAAGAACTTATCCTTTTTCTTAGACAAATATGAGGACTTAAAGGAATCCAATCATGATTAACGCCGCGATTCTTTACACTTTAGCCATTATTCTTACGGGGATTTCTTTTATGAAAGACCGCAATAAAACGAAAGAAGCTCTAATGAAGTCGTGGAAAATGTTTCGCAATCTTCTACCTGCGATGCTCTCCATCATGCTCTTCGTTGGCTTATCGCTTTCTATATTAACGCCGTCTTTCATCTCTTCTATTATTGGGGAGCAATCTGGATTGTTAGGTATTATTTATTCAGCGATACTCGGCTCCATTGCACTTATTCCAAGCTTCGTCGTATTTCCTCTTGGTAATACATTAGTCCAACACGGCGCAGGCCTTCCTCAAGTTGCGGCACTTATGTCTACACTCATGTCAGTAGGGCTTACAACATTACCGATGGAACAAAAGATATTCGGGCGAAGCTTTGCTTACGCACGTAATGCATCTGCATTACTCATGTCCCTCTTATTCTCTTATATCATTTGGGTGGTGATGGTATGAAGGAACTAAAAAGATATCGCTTCTTTTTCATTTTATTACTGGGGCTCTTTATATTAACTTTTATAAATCAATCTTTAGGATGGAGCGCATTACAATTAACAGGAAATAGCATTTTAGATATGCTGTTTCTACTCCCCCCTGTCCTACTATTTGTAGGATTACTTGATCAATGGGTGAAGAAAGAACCGCTCATGAAATATATGGGAGAAAAGTCCGGCATATACGGAATCCTATTTTCTTTATTATTAGGCGGCATTGCAGCGGGTCCTCTCTACGTTGCCTTCCCAATTGCAGCACTACTCTTACAAAAAGGCGCAAGCATTCGGTACATCGTATTTTTCTTAGGCGTTTGGACAACTGCGAAATTGCCAATTCTCGTGTATGAATTTTCTTCATTTGGAGCTACTTTTACACTCATTCATATTGGTTTCGGGCTAGTATTCTTTTATGTAATGGGGGTTCTTTTTGAGAGGTTTTATGATCAGGGGCAGTTGCTAAGGTATGATGTTACGGAAGAAATGTAAGATGAACAAACATTGGATAACAGACGCAGAAGATCGAACTGTTATTGTGGAAAAAGATAAACCAACATTAACAACCTGTTACCCTTTTAACTACATTGGTGACGCCCCAGTTCGATACATTATTGAAGCATCTTTAATTACTACTACTTAAAAGGAGCTGTCCCACGAGTCATTTTTTGACTATGTGACACCTCCTTTTTATTTTAGAAACATTACCATCACCTTAATTCGATACAGTATAATAAATATATAATACAGAAATTTCCACGTGCTTGTTTTGTAATATTTTTCGGAGGTGATTTTTTTGAATAAAAACGTGAATTTACTTCTTCAAATAGGAATTGGAATTATCATTATGATCGCACCTATTATCATCATAGGAGTAATGTATGATGGATCGACAGCTATGGGCAATTTATTAGTTGCCGAATTTATAATGAGAATACTTTCCCTCATTATCGGCCTTTTAGTCATTAGCAAAGCTTTACATCGTTATTCCCAATAGTTATTCATCCTCAAAAAGGAAAGCCATTGAACATACCATATTTATACAAATAAACTAACGATTATATTGTGTCCTCCATTGAGATTACACCGACCATTCTTCTGTATTAAAATATCCAAAACAAATGTTACGAAAGAAATATAAAAAAGACACCTTTCCTAGAAAAGATGTCTTTTTTATTTGAACCTTAATTCTCGTTCTGTAAAACCCTCGCTGCCTCTACTCCCTTTTTCTCTTCTTTTAAGAATAGCGATACGATAAAAGCAACAACAATAAAGATTAACCCTAGTGCAAATGCACCTTGGAATCCTGAAGTTAAACCGTTTAACTTCTCCACTGGATCCATTGGATTTGCGGAGCTTTCCATATACTGAGTTGTTCCTGAAGACATTTTTGAAATAAAGATAGCCGTACCAATTGCGCCAGCTACTTGTTGCAACGTACTAAATAGTGCTGTTCCGTGCGGATATAAATCTGGGGTTAATTGATTTAAACCGTATGTTTGTGCTGTCATGACAAACATGAGTCCAATCATTAATACGCTATGCATAACAATAATTTGTACCATTGATGTATCAGGCGTAATGCCTTTAAATAAGAACATTGCAATTCCTACTAACACAATACCGGGAACGATAATAACTTTCGGGCTAAATTTATCAAACAGTTTACCTGCGATTGGTCCCATTATGGCGCTAATAATACTTCCCGGAAGCATGATGATTCCTGATTTAAAAGCTGTAACGAGTAATACTGTTTGCAGGAACATTGGTAATAAAGTCATCGTTGAAAATAGCGACATCATCACAATGACGATTAATCCAACTGATATTGTGAACATCGGAACTTTAAATGCTCGTAATTCTAAAATCGGATTCTCAATTTTCAATTGTCGAACGACAAAAATACATAATGAGATAAGCCCAACAAGTAAAGTGCCATACACTTTCGCATCGGACCATCCTAAATCACCTGATGCACTAAAGCTATACACAAACCCGCCAAATCCTAATGTTGATAAAAGGATAGATGGATAATCTACTTTTGGCCTTGTTAACTCTGAAACATTTTGAATGTACTTCATCCCAATCATAATTGAAATGATCACGATGGGAATAACGATATAGAATAACCAGCGCCAATTTAATGAATCAACAATTACTCCAGATAATGTAGGACCAATTGCTGGAGCTGCCATCATCACAAGTGCGATTAATCCCATTGTGGCACCACGTTTTTCAGGCGGACAAATGATTAAAATCGTATTCATTAATAACGGTGTAATTAACCCCGTCGCTACAGCTTGGACGATACGGCCGACTAATAAAACGGAAAATGTCGGTGCGAATCCCGCAATTAATGTACCTACTAAAAACGTTACCATAGCGATCAAAAACATTTTTCTCGTTGTGAGCCATTGCTGAAGTAACGCTGTAATCGGGACTAAAACACCAACCACTAACATGTATGCTGTAGAAAGCCATTGAATCGTTGAAGCTGTTACGTCAAATTCTTTCATTAATACGGTTAACGCATTACCAAGTAACGTTTCGTTTAATAATGCAACCATTGCCCCTAAAAGTAATGCAATTAAAATGGGGGTATGTTTCAAATTAGAAGTATCAACTTTGCCACTTGTAGGGCTCTTAGTTGTCATATTCATGTACAAATTCTCCTCCTGTTTCTTACTAAAAAAACTTTAAATATACCTGAACACATGTAATATAATATACATATGTAGATTAAAAAGGGAGAATCAATTTTCAGCCATTGTATATTTAATCTACAAAAAAGGAGAATTGTAGATGAATGATAATGAAAAACCACTTGATTTACGTATTAGACGTACACATAAATTACTATGGGATTCCTTATTTGAATTAATGACGCAATCAAAACAGAAATATAGTACCATCACGATTAACCAAATTTGTGATCGTGCAATGGTACACCGAACAACCTTTTATAAACACTTTGCAGATAAAGATGCTTTATTAGCATTTGGATTTAAACGATACAGCAAGATGATTGCGGGAATACCGGTTTCAGATCGATTAAGTAAACCATTTCAAGTAATGGAACAATTTCTACACCATGAAGAAATCGGTAAAATATTAGAGACGCAAATGTCTGATGAACAATTTCTTAGCCGGACACAGTATTTAAGTCACGAAACGAGAAAACAAGAAATAGAAGCGTTAAATCAACTTTGCAAAAACCATACGATGCCAAATGATTTAATCATTGAATTTTATTCAGGAGCAATCACCTCATTAAGCGCATGGTGGTTTAAAAATGAAAGAAGCGTTTCTGGGGCTGAAATGGACAGGTATCTCCACCAACTTATTAACCGGGAGATTTTTCAATTTGAAGAGGAATAAGACTACACCTTTTCAATCATGCAATCAAATTGACCATAAAATAGGAATATGATATATTTTCCGTAGAATACTATATAAGTATGACATCAAATAAAATGGCATATAATAAAAAGAAGAGATGCGCTCACATCTCTTCCCTAACTGCTACCGCTTAAGGTCGTGGTTATTATAAGCTATTTCTTTTTGCGGAACCCACCCTTTTGCTTGTGACGGCGCGGAGTGGTTTTTTTGTTGTCCTTATCCAGAAGTTGCTTCCGCAAAAAATACGCTGAAACTTCGCGCACAGTCGCTTTCAGAAACTCTTTTACAAGATCAATCAAAAACTCCATATTATCACCTCCTTTCCTTCCGAATAGAAAGAAGGGATAACCATCCACCCTCACAATATGCAGTTACATATATTTCATCAAATGATTGTAAAGATATTATGTAAACAAATGAAATTTTACATAGAAAAAAAGCCCTTCTAAACCGGGCTTTTCTATCACCATTATTTAGCGATTTTCTTCAAATTCGAACTTTCTATAAGTGAAAGCATATCTATCTTTTATTAAGATGGACCATAACCAATAAGATGAGCAATTATAACTGCTATTAAACCGATTGAGTATTCAATTAGAATTAAAGGAAGAATCCACCTTGCCCACCTTGTCCATGAAATTCCTGCAATTGCTAATCCAGCCATTAGCGTACCACCTGTCGGAAAAATAATATTTCCAATACCATCCGCAAATGAAAAGGATAATACGGCTGTTTGGCGTGTAATGTCCAATAAATCTGCAAGTGGCGCCATGATAGGCATTGTCAACATCGCATGGCCACTACCTGATGCTAAAATAAAATGAATCGCTACTTGGAAGTTGTACATTCCAACAACACTTAAAAAAGGAGACACATGTTTCATTTCTTCCGATACTTGATACAGTAGTGGGTCTATAATATGCCCTTGATTCAATACGACTAAAATAGCGCGTGATACACCAATGATTAAAGCGCCACCGATTAAAGATGCCGATCCTTGTGTAAAAGATTCTACAGTATCATCAAGAGATATCTTGCCGAGAATTGCAATGATTATAGTTAAAATAATAAATAGGGCTGCAATTTCTTTTATATACCACTCGTACTTAATAACACCGAATACAAGAATAATATAGTTGATTAAAAAGGCCGTTAATATCCATTTATGTCTTTTTGTTAACTCTACTTTCGCTGTTAGTAGGCTGTCTTGCTTATTTGTATCGAATTTTCCGTAAATTCCGCTTGCAGGATCCCTCTTTACTTTCATAGCATGACGATAGACGAATGTAACCGCAATTACATATATGACTACGAATAAAATGAGGCGGAACCCCATCCCAGAATACATAGGAAGACCCGCTATCCCTTGCGCAAGCCCAACTGTAAACGGATTCATAATTGCCGTTGTAAATCCAACGGACGCTCCTACTAGTACCATCGCAGTTCCTGTTATCGTATCAAATCCAACCGCAAGAGCTAGCGGAATAAATAGAGGTACATACACTAAAGCTTCCTCAGCCATTCCCATTAATGACCCACCAAGTGCAAAGAACAGCATGATAATAGGGATCATTAACTTTTCACGGTTAGCAAGTTTTTTTGCCATCGTTGAAACAAGAGCCTCAACTGTGCCGGATGCCTTTAATACACCAAAAAATCCTCCGATAATAAGAATAAAAAAGATAATATTAGCAGCTTCTACCATCCCTGTAGGAATAGATTTTACCGTATCAAAAAATCCAAGTGGCGTTGATTCAATCCATTTAAATGAATTTGGATCTACTGTTGTATACCCATTTTTTACAATCTGTTCATATTTTCCTGCTGGCAATATATGTGTAATCACAGCCGCAATAACTAACAAGACAAGTAGCATTGCAAATACGTTTATTTTCCATTCCTTTTTTTCCTTTTTTTCTTCTGGCTCGAATGAAACTGCCTTCTCTGATACTTGACTCATATACCAATCCCCTTTGCAATAAAGTGAAACTTTAATCATTGGGGGATTCGTTCATCCCCCAATGATTATTACTTTTACAAGCAGCCGGCAGTCTGGTTTCCCCACTACCATGACGTACCAAGCTACCCATCAATTCTTTTACTTATAACACGCTAGGATTTAACTACCTTTTTACTAATTTCATTTACAAATTGGTTAAATAAACGTTGCTGTAGAGCATCCTTTTCCGACATCATTTCTGGATGCCATTGAACCGCCGCTACATAACGATGAGCTTTGGATTCAATAGCCTCTATTACACCGTCAAAGGACCATGCGCTCGCCTCAAAATCTTCCCCTAATGTTTTCACTGCTTGATGGTGAAAAGAATTAACCATTAAAGATTTTTGGCCAATAGCCTCATAAATTTTTCCCTCTTCCAGAAGATCTACAGAATGAGAGCCTTGCCATTTACGGAACTGTTCTCGAACATGGAAATATTCTGGCCCCATCTCGTGCTCTAAGTCTTGATAAAGAGATCCACCAGCTGCAACATTTAACACCTGTAATCCTCGGCAAATTCCTAGAATAGGAATATCTTTTTCTAAAGCCTGCTTTGCCAGATTTAATTCAAAATTATCCCGTTCTTCCTCTACAGTACCTATATACGATTTTGGAATATCACCGTAATAAACTGGATTGATGTCCGCGCCACCAGCCAATAACAATCCATCTAATTGATTAAGTGTGGACTCAATTTGATCAACTTCCTCAATTGGAAGTAGAACAACCGTTGCACCTGCTCGTTGAATTGAACGAATGTAGTCATAAGAAAAGATAGCCATATCTTGACCTGGTAGCCCTCGTAAGCCCTCCTTTCCTATTTCACTATGATCAATATAATACCCAGTAACACCAATTAGTGGTTTCATTTTCTCTCACCTCATAATTTAAATGGTTTCGTTGTCTTTCTCTGTTGAAATTGTATACTCTTAACCTCCCTTTTCTAACAAGTGGTAAAGAATTAAATATGTAAATTACTACTCTACTCGTTTCATTATTTCTTTACACACCATTGATATAAGCAAATATCGTGCCAACATTGAAATTAAAGTGATTATTTACATACTTTTAAATATTTTGTCGTTTTATCGGTGTTTACTATGTTGAAATGTATTATAATTGGTTATTAATTGGTTACATAATAACCAATTAATAACCAACTTTAGACCAATTACATTCAACTAAGAGGTGCTCTATGAACAAATTTGAAACCAACCACATTGTATTGATCACCGTTTTAAAAGAAACACGAAAAGCCTTACATCAACAACTA
The DNA here is from genome assembly GCF_016483705.1 of Bacillus cereus group sp. N6. Classification (NCBI taxonomy): domain Bacteria; kingdom Bacillati; phylum Bacillota; class Bacilli; order Caryophanales; family Bacillaceae; genus Bacillus; species Bacillus cereus group sp. N6. The sequence goes on along the minus strand of NZ_JAEHBI010000065.1, from coordinate 7,450 downwards.
ACGGAGATGGTAGGTGATCTCATAGATATTGAAAGTTTTTCTGTAGAAGAAAGTATTCCAAAAGTATTTCATTCTACATTAATTGTATTACCTAATACATTTACGATAGAAACGGTGAAAGACTTTATTGGGGAAAACTGCGAAGTAATAATAGCAAAACGAACATTAAATTATGAAAACGTGGACCAGCTTTTATTTTTACCAGAAGGAACACAAGCCCTATATGTGAATGATAATCATGAAACAGTATACGAATCAATTGAAACTATGCGTCAATTAGGGCTAAACCACATTGAATATTTCCCATACTATCCTGGAAAAACGAATATACAAATGATCAAGCTTGCAATTACACCTGGCGAACTTGAAATTATCCCTGACTTTGTAGAAAAAGTAATTAATATTGGTCATAGATTAATAGATATTACTACAATCATGTCCATTCTAGATCGATTTCATTTAATGGAGGAATCAGGTAACCACGTTTCTGAGAGATACTATCGAAAAATAGTAGATTTAACAAAGAATCTAGCTAAAGCTCATCGACAACTTCATCAAGTTATTGATGGTGTTGGTGATGGCATACTAGCTATTGATTATGAAGGAAGAATTGTTGTCTTTAATGAATTTCTGGAAAGCATGCTGAAAATAAAAAGTAAAAACGCTATTGGTCATCCGATTGATGCCATTATTGATAACATTGATTTAGTAAACTTCATCCTTTCAAATAAGCAACAAGAAAGCGGAATATTTGTTGTAAACGGCTTGGATGTAATAGTGGAACGTCTACATATAAATGATCAATCAATTATTGTTACTTTTAGAAATGCTCTTAAGACCATCGGATTTGAACGGAAATTGAGAAAAGAATTTGTCAAAAAAGGATATGTAGCAAAATACAACTTCCATAATATCGTTGGGATTAGCTCTACTATTCAAGACACGAAACAAATTGCCAAAAGATTAGCTAAGACTGATTTAACTGTATTAATTGAGGGTGAAAGTGGTACCGGAAAAGAGTTGTTTGCAAGTGCTATTCACAATGCTTCCAAGCGAAATAGCGGCCCTTTTCTTGCTGTTAACTTCAGTGCCTTATCGGATGATTTAGTCGAGAGTGAATTATTTGGTTATGAAGACGGAGCGTTTACTGGAGCCAAAAAGGGCGGGAAAATGGGATTATTTGAACAAGCAAATGGTGGCACCATTTTTTTAGATGAGATTGGAGATATTAGCCTGAAACTTCAAGCACGACTACTTCGAGTATTGCAGGAAAAAGAGATTATGCGCGTTGGTGGAAGCCAAATAATCCCGATAGACGTCCGGATTATTGCAGCAACCAATAAAGATTTACTGAAAATGATTCAAGAAAATGTGTTTAGAGAAGACTTATACCATCGGCTTAAAGTACTCTTTATACACCTCCCAGAATTAAGAGCTCGTCGAAATGACATTGAATTATTAGCTAAACATTTTGTTGCGCTATCGGACCCTAAAGTTAAAATTGAACAAGAATTAATTGAAGAACTGCAAGGATATCCATGGTACGGAAATGTAAGAGAACTTAAAAATACGATAGATTATATGCTTGCTGTACGTACCGGAAACCAAATAACAAAAAATGATTTGCCTAATCAACACTATTTTCAAAAGCCTCCACATAAGAAAATAGATAGCGACCAAGCCGAGAGTATAACACCCTTTTCTTCAAGTTCAAACGCTCTTGATCAAGAATCTCTTTTCATCCTTACGCTCATCATGAATTATGAAGAAAAAGGAAAGGCAATCGGAAGAAGAATTATTTCTGAAAAGAGCCAAGAAGTCGAAATGAAATTAACTGAGGCACAGGTTAGACACCGATTGAACTTCCTGAAAATGAAAGGGTATGTGCAAATAAAAAGAGGTAGAGCAGGGATTAATTTAACAAGAACAGGGTTGGAGATTGTACGTAATCTTTGATTACTTATCATCAGTGTTATTGCCCATATACTCTCAAAATACGTCATTACAACTCTAATGTGGTATGGATTATACTCATTATTAGCCCACCTCAAAATTCGACTCTACCTAACTTCTTTGTTCCAGCCGAATTTTGAGGTGGGAGTTTTACTGCCCATTACTGCCGGATAAAAAGGCTGGTTTATCACCGTCTGTATTCGGTTTATTTACACCTAAGTTTCCGCCAACGTGTAAATCAGGTGACTGTGCCAACTTCACAACGAAAGCCGCAACACTTTTACGTGACACTTCCGTTCCTTTATACGGCTCACCTTTTTCTGTAATTTCATATTCCACTTCATCATAATCCGTTAACCACGCTGGTCGTAATACGGTGTATGCAAGATTTGAAGCCTCGATTACATCAACAGCTTTTCGGTACGGTCCTAAATATTGACCAATCGTACGGTTATTCCATTTCCCAAACTCTCCTGGCACTTCATCATAAATGCCGAGCGAGCTAATAAAAATAAGACGTTTTACTTCCATCTCTTCCATCACATTCACAACCGTTTTTGCCTGCTCTTCTAAATCATCACCAGCTAAATTAGCATACACTACATCTTGATTTACCATCGCCTCTTGTAACGTTGCACGATTTAAAACGTCACCTTCCACAATACGTACACGATCAGAAGCATATTGCTGTACTCGATATGCATTTCGTAAATATAATGTTAACTTTACGTGCGTTTCATTTAAGAATATATCAATCGCATAACGCGCAATTTGTCCGTTTGCCCCAACAATTAATACGTTCGTCATAGTCATAACTCCCTTTCCTATTTTTTATAAGGCAGTAGAAAATGTTTCTACTGCCTCGTGAGAATCAAATTATAAATGTTTTCCAAGAAACTCCGTTGCCTTCACTACAGCTTGATCGACATACTCAGGAATATCGTACAGATCAAAGTGAGATCCACCTTCCAAAACAACTAATTCTTTCGGTTCGTTCGCTAATTCATATGCTTCTTTACTTTGCCAAAGTGTTCCTGCTTTACTTCCTGCAACTAATAGAAGTGGTTGTGTTAATAAAGAGCTCATTTTTTCATCGATTGCCGTAAACGCTAAAATTTTATCAAAGCTTGAAAACAGCAGTTTATTTACTGAATTCGGATGCTGCGCTCTAGCTGTTCTGTAATATTCATATCCTTCAGCTGTTTCTGAATCTGTATTTTCATCAATTTCATGTGGTACGTAAGAAAGATACATCGGATCCGCACCATTTGCTTCAGCGGTACGTTGTTTTGCGACTGCATCAAGCGTCTCAATTGCATTCGATATTGGAGCATCACCATTCCAGCCTTCGCGGAACGTTCTTCCCATATCTGCTGCGCTAATTCCTACAACCGCTTTAATACGACGTTCCGTTTGCGCTGTACGTATCGCGTAACCACCACCAGCGCAAATACCAACTACACCAATTCGCTCTGGATCAACGAAAGGAAGTGTCGTTACGTAATCTACCGCCGCTCGCACATCTTCTACTCTAGATGTTGGATCATCAAGATAGCGAGGTAGCCCTTCACTTTCCCCTTGATACGCCGCATCAAATGCTAACGCGACATACCCTTCGTCCGCTAACTTCTGAGCGTAAAGACCCGCTGTTTGTTCTTTCACTCCACCACCCGGATGTAAAACGATAAGAACTGGGTACTTCTTGCTATCATCCATTTCGTTTGGTACATGAAGATTACCAGCCATGTTCAAATTATATTTTTTAAACGTTACTTGCTTTTTCATATTAACCTCTCCATTTCATAGTCGTTTTTTATTGATACATTTTCATAATTAATCTTCGATGTTAAACCATGGTCCTGAAGCCTCAATAACATTCCACAGCTTTTCTGGAAGCTCCAGTTCACTTACTGTTGATTTCTTAATTGATACTTGAATTTCATCTTCTTTTCCGTCCTGCACTTTCTCTACCCAGTCTGGATTCATAATTAACCCGTGACCAATTGCCGCAAGCGTGATTCCTTTTTCTAGCGCTAACGAAGCATCATCTGGCGTTACCATAGAACCAGCGGCCATTAACGGAATTCTGCCGTTTACATGATTGGCGATTAACTCAAGGTACGTTTTCTCGTCCTGACTATCAACTGGTTTTGCAGTAAGAGCGCTCGCTAATGAAGCGTGAACATAGTCAACGTCCGCTTCAATCAGATAATTGATTAACTCATACGTGTCTTTCATTCTTAAAGCACCTTCTTGCGGTTCGTCAGGTGAAAATCTGTATCCTAACGCGAACGGCTTCTTCGCGTGCTTTTTAATAACAGCTTGAATTTCACGAACGACTGCTAGCGGGAAACGTAAGCGATTTTCTAAAGAACCGCCCCACTCATCTTCACGTCTATTAAAGAATGGTGAGAAGAAGTTTTGTAGTAAAAATCCGTGCGCACCATGAATTTCAACGCCGTCAAAACCAGCTTCAATTGCTCTTCGCGTCGTTTCTCCAAAATCACGAATCACTTCTAAAATTTCATCGTGCGAAAGTTCTCTCGGTAATACAGATGGTGCAAACGGAGAAGCTTCTGTTTCTAAAGCACTTGCACTCACTACATCCCCGCCTGGCGTAAAATCAGGTAACGCTTTGTTCCCTGCATGGAAAATTTGAAGAATAGCCGGAGCTCCGCCGCTCTTAGCCGCATCCGCTAACTTACGTAAACTTGGAATAAACGCATCATCATAACCTGCAAACTCATTTGTAAAACCGATACCATTCGCCTGTACGTGTGTACATCCCGTAATCACAAGCCCGACTCCGTTTACTCTCTTTTTGTAATACGTCACTTCTTCATCTGAAATCGTATAATCATCATTACCAGCCCAAGTTGTCATCGGTGCCATCACGACTTTATTTTTCAGAGTAACACCAGATTTAAATGTAAATGCTTCAAATAAGTTGTTATATTTCGGATTCATAATTGACCTCTTTCTCGTTGTTTTTCATATATAAAATTGTCATTATTTTGTTATTTGTTCTTTTGAAGAAAGTTACTTAGAGCACGAAATGTGACTGCATCCCCCTCTTTCATTAAGAAATGATACTCGGAAGAATTAATGCACGTTGATGTATTATCTCTCCCGTGTGTATAATATAAAATGAAAAAGAGATGTTTTCAAACGTCAATTTTAGTGAATTCACGCATTAATACACACATCCATAAAAATTGTGTATTAACTATAAAGAAAGTTTGGTGACACAATGGAAAAAGTCGATCGAAGGATTATTAAATCAAAAGAAGCAATCAAAAACGCTTTTATTGAACTCATGGCCGAAAAAGGATTTGATAAAATTACAGTAAAGGACATTTGTACCACTGCAGACGTCGGAAACAGAACATTCTACCTTCATTACCTCGATAAATATGATTTACTAGACAAACTCGTTGTAGAACGTATCGAAGCGCTAAAAACACTGTGTGCTCCCCTCCATGATTTAAGCTTTAGAGAAGCATGCATCGCTTGGTTCGAAAACATGGAACAGCACTACTTCTTCTTCTCAACGATGCTAGCGGGAAAAGGAGCTTCCGCTTTCCGCAAACACTTCTTTGACTACATCATCGAACAAATAAAAGATGACATAGCTGTTAAAGAAGGTGTAAACAAAGGATTTAGTGAAGACATGATCATCACATTCTTCGGCTACGCTATTGTAGGAGTTGTGGAAACATACTTTATGAAAGGACTTCCTGATCCGCCGGAAGTTGTCGCGGAGCAGCTTGGATTACTATTAGATCGGAACTTTTAAATGAAAAGAGGCTGTTTTATAAACCGATGGAACCGGATTATAAAACAGCCTCTTTATGATGGAATAAAACGTCGATAAATTTAAGTTACAAATATTCAGAATTAATATTAAAATAAATAATGGGGATAGGGGTATGGGATTATAAAGTGAAACTTTAATCAGTGGGGGTTTTGTTCATCCCCCACTGATTATTAGTTGAACCAATCGGGCATTTACGGGCAGTTGATCTCCCACCTAACTTCTTTGCTCCAGCCGAATTTTGAGGTGGGAGTCTTACTGCCCGTTAATGCGGGGTAAAATTTATACATAACGAGGGAATAGAAATGAAACTACAATTAAAAGCAGATTTAGGGCTACTACTAGTTACCTTCTTTTGGGGTGCATCCATCTTACTTACAAAGGTTGGACTTGAAGGCATAGAAGAATACAACTTAATCGCATTACGATTTATTATTGCCTTTCTTTTATCAGGTTTAATATTTTACAAACATTTATTCAAAGTCGATTTTAAAACTGTAAAATATGCATTTATACTCGCTTCTGTCTTATTTATCGTTTACATTTTCGCGACTTTCGGTACAAAGTATACGAGTGTTTCTAACGCTGGCTTCTTACTATGTCTCACAGTCATTTTCATTCCGATATTATCAGCTATATTTTTAAAACACATCCCGGAAAAGAAAGTTATAGTAGGAATCTTTTTAACGATAATAGGAATCGGCTTATTAACATTAACTAGCGAATTCAAGATCGGTAACGGTGATATATTTTGCATACTGTCTGCCTTATTTTATGCCATTCACGTTATCATTACTGGAAGCGTAACGAAACATGTGAACTCCATTGCACTTGGAGTCATACAACTCGGTTTCGTCGGCCTATTTAGTCTTATTTTTTCATTCATTATCGAAACGCCAAAACTTCCTAGCACAACCAACTCATGGCTAATCATCTTAGCCTTAAGCATATTTTGCACCGCAGTCGCTTTCATCGTGCAAGTAATCGCCCAGCAATACACGACGCCTACACATACAGGGCTTATTTTCTCATTAGAACCTGTCTTTTCCGCAGGCTTCGCTTTCGTTTTCACAGGTGAAACGCTCACAGGAAAAGGATACTTAGGCGCGACACTTATATTAGTAAGTGTGTTGATTGCTGAGGTGGATTTTAAGGCGTTGTTGCGGGTTAATTATAAGAAGAATATGGAATAGTTATTTCGCTAAAGTACATAAACATACCCCGAAAATATTCGTTTGTATTATTTTCACCCTCTTACCTTATTTTTTTTAGATGCTACCTTCGAATAAGGTAGCATCTAAAACATGTTACAAAGAATTATTATATTTATGTAGCCTGCATAGTTAACCTTTTCTACATTACTTACTGCACATAGTCATAAAGATTTTTCGCTAACAATAAACAAGTTACTGTAATGAAAAGAGCACGAACATACCCGCTTCCTTTTTTTATAGCAAACTTGGAGCCAACAACTCCTCCAGCAATTTGAGCAATCCCCATTATAAAACCATACGCATAGTTTACTTGCCCTACATACATAAATATTAACAATGCACCAACATTACTTCCTAAATTAAGAAACTTCGCATTACCTGCTGCTTTTAAAAAATCGTAACTACTCAGCTTCCTCACGGAAGCTTTTTTAATTTTACTAGTTTCATATGCCTCTCATTTGTAAATACT
>NZ_JAEHBI010000064.1:0-21101 GCF_016483705.1 Bacillus cereus group sp. N6 | reverse complement strand
AAAGCAACAATCTCAAGCTGCTTAACGAATAAAATGTCTCTGTTTGATTTGTCTATTTTCTTGACATAGTACCACTTTTGCTAATTTCTTAAAAAAAGGGCTTACTTCCACTTCTTGTTTTTTTAAAAGACTATTTATATTTTTTACATACTCATTCCGTCTAGCTAGAATCATAAATGGCTTCTTTTGTTCCTCACATTCTATATCTGTACAAATACTTTGAAACAATTGAATAGCCTCTGAAGCCTCTTTAATATCTTTTATAAATATCACCTTTTGCTTTCTTGTTGCGTTGTTGCCAGCTCCAGTTTGCTCAATTTCTGTTTTGTGATTTGCAAACTGGACAATGTGTTGCGTACTACGAAAATTGTTGGTTAATATGTAGTTTCTGTGACTCTCATTGTTCCACTTTGCTTGAAATATTTCTGGCTTTGCTCCTGTAAAGCTATAGATAGATTGATTTGTATCCCCCACGCAAAAGAATGAAGAATGTTCTAGCAAAGAAAATAACTGTTCTTGATAATAAGTAACATCTTGATACTCATCTACAAGAATATATTTGAAACGGGAACTAAATGCATCCCGAATATGACCATACTTTTTTAAAATAAGATAAGAAAGATAAATCACATCTTGTTGATCTATGTACCCTTTATTTTTAATAAAATTCTTCCATGTCAATGCATCTGAAGGAGAAATCTTGTTTCTATAGCAATAAGGATTTCCCTTTTCATCACGGCCCAAGCTCTCGAACGCTTTAAATATACTCTCATTAATATGATAATGGGGGCGTCCTAGCATATTTGCAATATAATCTTTATATCCCCTAGCAAAACCCACAGAGGCAAGTTTATATGGTATCCCTTCCTGATGCTTAAAGTGTGAATAGGGTTTAATCACATGCTCTAATAAAAATGAATGAATCGTTCCTATAAACAGTTCGATAGGTAGCTGCACCCCTTCATTTTGTAGTCGCATCATAATTTCTTCTTTAGCTGCATTGGTATAAGTAATACAAGCAAGCCCAGATATAGTATTGTTACGATTTTCAATTATATATTTCAACCGCTCTATCAATAACGTCGTTTTACCACTACCAGGCCCAGCTTGTACAGTAATTGAATCAGTATGAGGGGCACAAGCTATACTTCTCCGGAAATCATCATTATCAACCATCACTTCTTACCTCCCCTTCACTCGTAAGAAAACTAAATACCTGCTTGATATATGCTGGAATATGAAGAACTTTCCCTTTATTTAATTCATCTAATATGAACTGGGAGAATTGACCCTTCTCCTTTGAAATAACCTCATAGGCTTCTTTTGCAAATTCGTGTCCGTCCAAAGTAACAATTCTTTCCCTTTCTACTTTTGTTCCAATATCGTATGTTTGAATCAATTCACGAAAAAAAGATGCATTATTCTCCATCATCAAATCATATTCAAATGTTTTAAGATTACTAGATATATATATATTAGAGGATGTACTGAAATCTTTAATTAAGCCAGCTGTTCTTGAACAGATTGGAAACTCACCGGATTTCGTAGGATAAGCTGCCTCTTTTACAACCTTGTCGTCACTTCCAATCACTTCATCCCCATGCACGTCTATTACAGGAACAGCTTCTGGATCACTATCAGTCAAAACAGCACACTTCATATCTAATCCCTTCGATCCAAATAACTGTAAAAACGGCCTAAATGCTACACCATCTACTGAAATAATAGAGATTCCTTCACTTTCTAACGTTTTATCTTCTCCCGCATGTCCCTTTTGTAGCATAGAGAAAAATTTCGGTATTAATAGACGTTCTGCAATTCCTTCTACTAATAAAACCTTTCTACCAAAGAAAATATCAGATTTGGTAGCATCTAACCATCTTTCTAAATACCGTTTATAATCACTTTCTTCTTTTTTATTTGTATCAAAAATTGTTCCAACACGTTTAGATAATGTCTTATTGATCCCTTTATAAAACACTACTAAACTATCCAGTTCTGCATGAGAACTAACATGTGAAGAATGGGTTGTCATAATAACCTGGCCCACAACTTTCTGATTAAAGAAATAATTAGCTAAGAACTTTTGTAAATGGCTATGCAGATGAGCTTCCGGTTCCTCAACAATTAAAAGCGGAAACACATAGTCATGATTTTGATTTCGCTTTTCCTTAATGGCTGTATATTGAGTGAGTAAAAGGCTAATATACAGCAAATTATTATAACCAAGACCATTCATATCAACAGAATGTATTCTGTCTTCATTTGAACCGATTAGAACCTTTAAATCTTTCAATAAAGCGTCATAGTCACTTTCTCCCATTTGGATTTTTACTCGTTGTCTCATAGTCCCTGTAATTTTTCCAAGGTGTTCATTGATATCACTCTGTACCTTCTGAATTTCTCTACCTTGCATAATTTGCTCATTAAGCTCATCAATTTTTTGAGAAATCTTATGAAGCTCTTCTTCCCCAAGATCGAAATTTTTTAGGATTCTCTGTAATTGACCAGAGGACTTTTTTAATTCAGTATTTGCATCTCTAAGAGCCCCTACATACTCGACTCCAAACTTGGATAGCATATTAAAATCAAAGGTGTCTAATGTTTCGCGCTCTCCACCATAAATTATCCACTCGTACTCATGAAGGGGAAGCTGAATTTTGCTAATAGGAGTAGCATCAAGAGGAGCTGAAACCGAAATATTTGCCTTGGGTTTATACTTGTAGGTAAGTTTTGCCTCACCGGGATTTCTTGTCAGCCATCTACTTGTAATAGCAAGCTCGTTTTCTGTTTCGATTCCATTTAAAGTTGCCTCAATTGTAATCTCTGGCCAAGTACCTTGAATGACGAGTCCATTCCAAAAATCCTCTTGTTGCAACGTTCGTTTTCGTAAAGAGTAATTGCTATTAAAGATAAGACTCACAGCCTCTAAAAAATTGGATTTCCCCACATTATTTTCTCCAATTATAATAGATAAGCCTTCATTCAAACTTACATTAAACTCCGAAAAGCTTCTGTAATTCAAAATTTTTACATCAGATATATACATAAAAGACCTCCATATTTATGATGATGTTCCAAATAATTCTATTATAGAAGGTATGGCATAGTATATAAACAAATAATCTATCATTTATAAGTTTAGAAATTTATATACATGTAACAACTCAAAAAACTAACACAAGATTTATGAATGTGAAATTTTTCAAATTAAAGAAATAGATCCAACAAAGAAATAACATAGTATTATATTTATTGATTAAACAAACATTATAATATATTAGGAATTACCGAAAGTATAAAAGCAGCAACATAGCGCTATGTTGTTTCTTTTGTTTTTTAGATTTTTGTTCTAAATATTTTATCTCTAAGCTAAAACCTTAAAATACCCTCTGAATGGAAAAATTGAGTTTTGATAACACCGAAGTTCATTTTTATCGTTTAGAAGGGGCTCTTCTTGCTTGAATTGATGGACATGGGGTACCACAAAATGGCCATCATCCAAAAAACGAAAATGAGTTCATCTTCTCATAGGTAGCCATGAAAAATGAACTCATTTTATATCTATCAATATTTTTTTAAATTAACTGAGAACCTGCCTGATAGTATACTTTCATTACCTCTTTTGGAACCATACTCCCTCCAGTTCCCCATACTATATGAATACCTTGGTTCAATTTTTTTGTTAAATCATTATTTGTTATATATCTTTTTCCTTCTTTATATAATTTAATTGGCCCAATCATACCCGCTAGTGCTGAGGGTTCCAACTCTATACCCTCTGTATCTACTAACCCTTTTAATAATTTATATAGATGATTATCGCTAATTGTATATATACCACTTAAAAATGGCTCTATTGTTTTACCTACAAATCCAGATGCTCTTCCCACGGCAAGTCCATCTGCATCTGTTTTATTGTCAATTCCAAAATCTTGCACGGAGATTCCATCATGCAATCCCGTCATCATACCTAATAGCATACAAGGAGAATGAGTAGGTTCTGCAAAAAATACATGCACATTATCACCATACATTAACTTTAAACCAAACGAAACACCACCTGGACCTCCACCTACTCCACATGGTAGATAGACAAACAGAGGACAAGACTCGTCGATTTTTATTTGAAATTTCTCTAATTGTGTATGTAAGCGCGCAGCGGCTACCGCATAGCCTAAAAATAAATGCCTTGAATTTTCATCATCGATAAAATAGCACATCGGATTCTTATCAGCTTGTTTTCTTCCTTCTTCTACCGCTTTACTATAGTCCGCTGTATATTCTATAACATTAACTCCTTTACTTCGAAGTAAATCTTTTTTCCACTTTTTCGCATCTGCTGACATATGAACAGTCACATTAAAGCCTAACTTTGCACTCATAATACCAATACTTAAACCTAAATTTCCAGTGGAACCTACAGCAATAGAATAGTTTGAAAAGAAATCCTTGAACTTTTTACTATCAAGTATAGAATAATTATCTTCTTCGTGTAACAAATGGTGTTCAAATGCTAAATTTTCAGCGTGTTTTAATACCTCGTATACCCCCCCTCTTGCTTTAATAGACCCTGAGATTGGAAGATGGCTATCACATTTTAGTAATAATTCCCCTGGTATTTCCTCGTTATATTTTACTTGCAAATACTGCTGCATAGCATTAATTTTCACTAATGGAGATTCAATAATCCCATTCATCTCTTGAGTTTCTGGGAAGACTTTTGCAATATATGGAGCAAATCTTTTTAACCTATTTTCTGCATCAATAACATCTGCTTTAGTTAACGAGCTATTTTGAATAGAAGATTCGAAGTCTTGCTTATTTGGGTTAACCCAAAACATCTCTTCTGTCGAAATTAATTTTTGAATTAAAGGATAATTCTTTTTTAAATCCTCTTTTGTTTGTATTGAAATCTCACTCATTTGTATACCTCCTATTAGCTATTATCAACTTAAATTATGTGATGGATTTTATATTAGCATTTAATTAAATAAAAATAAATAAAATTAAATTTAATTTTATTTATTCCCTCCAAATAATCACTTAAATGAAGAATTTTTGCAAAAAGAAGGTTAACGCAAGAAGAATTAGCTGAACGAATTGATTTACAACAGGCCTACATTGGTGGAGTTGAATGTAGCGAAAGGAACATTTCTATGCTTACTCTACAGAAAATTGCTTCTGATCTAGAGATTTCACCTGATAACATTTTAAACTTCCGTAATATCAAATCGCTTGATAATCCTCAAAAAAGAAGAATTTCTTAGTATCATTTCTTCCCAACTTCATCAAAAAAATGTCGATGAATTGAAATTCATCCTACAATTTCTTCATAATTTCTCTGAGTTCATAGAAAATAGCGGCACTAAGTGATGAATGCAATTTTTTTACATACCCTAACTATTACTAAGATATAAGGTACTGCCTATATGCCCCTCACCTAATATCCTTAAATACAAAAACGTTATCCTCTCTAAAAATATAAATTATAAAGGATAACGTTTTATAAAATTATTAAATCCAAGATAGTTAAACTAAATTTTTATAGATTTACATATTAGTATTCAATTACTTTTATACATAATAATACATCTGTTTAAATCATGTATTAATTTGTAGTTATATTTTCCTCTTCAAAATCCGTAATTTCAATTCCCCTTGAATGTAAACCCCTTAATAATACCAAATATTTATATAACAATTTTTCATTTTCTTTCTTTTGCTCCTCATATTCAATTTTAAAGACTTTACTTCTCATTTTTTCATTCTCTAATTGCTTCTTGACCTTAATAATTTTAACCTCTTGAGATAACAGATCCTTTTTTAATTGGCAAATAGTTTGTTGTAATTCTTCAATCCGCTTATTAAAAACGTAATTTTCTTTAGAATCAGATTTTTCTTCTTGAATTTCTACCCATTTAACATCCCAAAGATTTCTTAAATGTGGCTTGTACAATGCAGTCCTACTCAAGCCAGTCATTTCAGCAAGCTTTTCAGCTTTCATTTTTGTATGGTTCCCCTCAAGATCACGCAATGTTTGAATAGCCCATTGAACTCTCTGAATAGAATCTTGTTTCTTTTCATCTTGATATTTAGCTAGACCCAGACTCTTCATCTTTATTCCCACCTATGTACATTTTCATTTTTAAATTTTTGCTTAATACTCCCTTCATACTCCACTATTCCTGATTGGCATATTTCAATAATCCTTTCCAGGTAACTTACATTTCGAATTGCACTTTCTAAATGTGCAGCTCTTCTTTTATCATTAGCTGTCCGCTCAATAACATCTAGCCAATATTGATGTTCTTTTTTGTAATCTTCAAGATAGTCGGCTTTAGGAATAAACCAATCACACGCATAACATTCAAAATGAATGGAAGTACCTTTTGGATTACATCCTATGATATCCCCGCATATTCCAACACCTTTTTTTCCATTAACTTCCCATGTCAAATATTTGTTAATATCCTTTGATAGATATTTAATAGTATTTTCATCTAAATTCATAATGCGCCCTCTAAAGGATACAGCACTATCTTTGGCATTTTTCAAATTATTTATATTAAGATGTACCTCTTTATGTTTTTCTTTAATTTGCTCAACATAATTCGCAAGCATGTTTATATTTTTGTGTTTTGTAAGCTTAATAATTTGTTCAACAGTATAACCAACTTGATACATTCTATCTGTAATAGCATTATGTCTAAATTGATGTGTAGTGGGGAAATAAATCCCCCCATCGGTATCTTTGATACCGGAAATTAATATTAGTTCTTTAATTAACTTATTTATCTTTTCTGAATCCCATATTCTAAGATTCGTATGTTGTTTATTGTAAACATACGAAATTTTATTATTATCATCATAAAAACTCCAATGTCTTACAATAAATAAATAATCACTGTTCTTCTCATATCGATCGCCTAATTCGAAATTCTCCAATAAATTTTCGATTTGTTTTTGAAGCTTTTTTATTAAGTCTATTACAAACTTTCCATGCCCATGATAAATTACAGGTATCGTTTTAAGTTCACCTTGTAAATAGCCACCATTTTGTTTAAAGGAAGGGATGGTAATGGTATATTCACTATAGAAAGTGTTTAAACAAGACCGCTTCATACTCAAAATTTCTGTAATTCTATTTGGAAAAGAACGCATAAGCCAGTACAAAGTTCGAAACTCTAAGGGAACATTTACATTGAAATCTTTCATCAAAAAATCTAATTTTTTAATTACCTCATTTGGTATAACGCGTTTATTTTTATTTCCTACCTGCTTAAAAGGGTTAATCTCTTTTGTTGGAACTATATCTGGAAAAACAAGAAATCCCCTCATAACTTCAAATATGTCCTGAACCGCACTATATATATACGCTTTTCTGTTAGTAGAATACTCATGATTAATTCTAAGTTCATACTCGAATTTATTGATGGTACTTCTGTCTACTTCTTTTAGAGCTTTGCCTTGATAATTTGCCTTCAAGAAAACAAGGAATATTCCGAACATATATACTTTTCTTTGGATAGATAGAACTGAATTATTTTTGATTAAGGTATAATATTTTAATGCTTCTTTATATTCATCATCTATAGATAAAAACCTTACCACGTAACTCCTCTTATGTTGAGCATCTTTGTGCTTTTTATTAAAATACCACACATCGTCTTCAAATTTAAAATCACCTAATTGATTAATTTTACTTCTTAACTCTATTTTTAATTTTTCATTAAAAATAATTCCCCTACTTGATACTATTATACTTTGCTCCATTTAATTCTAACCTTTCATTCATAAATTTTTCTAATTGTGTAATAGTTTCTTTATAGTATTCTAGCAAGTGCAGTTCTGCCTGATATTCTCTATATTCATGCCAATCCTCCATCCCCTCCTCTTGAAATCGTCTCATTATTTCTTCTAGATACCTTTGTTGCTCATCTTTTAACTTTTTCCACATCGGCAACTTTTGTGGACCTGTTATTAGCATTTTACAACCTGTACATTTGCTTTTCTTACAAGGTCCAAAGGATACATGTTTAGCACAAATACCATGTCCCTGGGGAGTTTCTCTAGAACCTAGCGTTATTTCACGTTTAAGACTTTTTAATTCTGCATTTGAGTACGCTTCTTTAATATCTTGATCGAGATTATTAAACATTAACTCAAAGTACTCCATATCAAGTTCAGCAATTTTTTTTAATTGTACATCATGATAATGTTTAGATGTCGTACTAGTATGCAAATGATCTAGTATATCCCCTACCTCATCCAAACTTGCTCCTTCTGTAAATAGATTTACAGCTACAGTTTTTCTACACTGATGATGAGTGTAGTGCCATAATTCTCCTCTACCATCTTTAATTTCATATTTTTTTATTAAATTATTAATAAAATATGAAATATTTCCACTCTCATAAAATCTAATACCTATGTCACTCTCTTTAATAAAAATATTATTAATTCCATTATGCTCTCTTAAATTTTTTGTGCTTTCAATTTGTTTCTTTATACTATCTACCAAATTCAAACCAATAATAGGAATGGTGTGATAATCTTCTAAGCCTTTTTTTCTACGAAATTTCAATGTCTTTTGTGGAATAAATTTCAAACACGTAACATCGCTGTGTTCATCGTATATTAAACAATCTTTAGTAAGGCTAAGAACATCTCCTATTCTCATCCCAGTGTTCATCATGATTAACCAAACTAATTGTACATAGTCCGGTAATTCTTCTAATTTTTCTTCTAATTTCAAAATCACTTCTTCCGGAATATAACTAGCACTTGTAATAAAACTTTCAGAATTGTGCATAGTAATTAATCGAAAAGGATTTACTAAATACTCTTTTTCGTATCTTTCCTTCAACCAATCAAATATTAGTCTACATTCTGAAATACATGATTGAATAACTTTTACTTTATACTTTTCCCCTTTTGCATTCTTCAACTGTTGAAGTGAAAGTAATATTTGTTCAACTTTATATATGTTTATATCTAAAAACGAAAAGCCTTCTTCAAGTGACATGGAATCTACTGCTTTACCAAACATTTTCACATAAGTATATTTATTTCGTAGATTTCGAAAATTATGTTCATATCTGATCTGAGAATAGAAATATTTTTTTAACTCATCTTTTAATTTCCCAGAAAAATCATTCCATTTCAATCGAATAATCTCCATATAATCCAATTTCTTTTTCATTAAAACATACTCATCTTCTGCTATTTTATAGCTATAGTTACTCATATTTTTATAAAACTGTTTTTTAATATTATCTACTATAGTGCTTACAAACCCCTGAAACTCTGGAGCATTTTCATATCGATGAGAACTTATAAATGTTAACCCTAGTGAATATTTTCCTAACTGTTTCTTAGTTATATCAAATTCTTTCTCTATTAACTGAGTACCACAAATAAACAAGTAATTCTCAAATTCATCTTTAAATTCCAAAAATATATCAGGAAAAATCTCACCCTTCGGAAACGCATTCAAAATCTCAATAACCTTTTTCCTATTTATTTGAATTAATGCATTTCTAATATCTATTAACTTTAGTTGATAATATTCCTGTAAAATTTCATAACAAATTTTAATGCCTCGTAGCTCTTTATTAAACATTATGAATTGATTAATTATTGTATCTTTGACTATTTTATTTGGATTAATTATTTCTCCCACAACTTCTCCAATACGCAAACACCCACCTTTTACATATATTCTTTCACAAGCAATTCTAACCATTGTTATAAATTCTTTTCGAAATACTTCAGCTGCTATAGTAAAAACTAAATTTTTACTATCTTCCCTAGGATAATTTAAAATCAACTCACTGAAATCATCTAATTTGGACCTTTTCATAATCCCTTCAATTTCATTAACGAATTTCTTTAAACTTTCCATCCCACAATTGTTCCATTTGGAACTATACTTTTCAAACGACCATTTTAGTTCAACTTCAATACCATTAATTAAATATACATAAAAAAGATGCTTTGACTTTTTTAAAAGTTTCACATTTGCCATTTTATTCATTCCCCTAACTTTAAACTTTTCTAAGTATCAAATTTAACACCTATCTCTCTAATCTTCTTCATGATTTTCTTTCGTTGTTTCTTTGAATATCCTTTTTCATAGACTTTTAGAGTATTAATGCTTGTCCATCCCATTTCTTCCTTAATTAATGTCTCTGTTACCCCTACTTCTGGTTTATCTCTCATTATTTCAACTAATTCCTGAGCTCTTGTACTTCTACCACTGTGTGTCCTAATTTCTTTTCGATCAAGACCCGCTTTTTCCGCCGCATCTTTTAATATTTTTAAAAAATTCCTTGTTTTTAATGGTCTACCTTTATACCTTCCTTTATAATTTAAAAACAAATAATTACTGTATTCAACATCTGCCTCTCGCCTGTCATTTTCTTTATAAATTTGTATATTATCAACTAAATTCTCATGAATCGGAACCTCTCTTTCTACGGTTTTTGCTCTAGCTTGATTCTCAATATTTGTTTCTTTAATAACCTTCAACCAATTATCAAAGGGATCGAAATGTTCTAATTTTAATCCTAGTATTTCTCCTATTCTCATTCCAGTTTCTATACTAATACGAAAAACTAATTGATCTCTTAATGTTGGAAGTTGATTTATTATTGCTTTAACTTCTTGTTGAGTGTACCATTTAAGATGATTTCTATTTTCCTTATGTTTAATTTTGTTTAAAATTGTTTTTTCGGTATCCATTTCCCAAATTTACCCATATAAAAATTTTGTCTCTACAACTTCTCTATTATTAATTTTCTTCCTACCATACACAATTGGATTCCTTTCAATTTTTTCATTATCTTCTAACCAATAATAAAAAATTTTTAAAACACCTATATTTAATTTCAATGCAGAAAAAGTTATCGGACTTTCGATTGAAACTACTACTCCTCTCATTCCAAGTAGATTCTTAACATATTCCTCAATAACTCCTTTTTTTGTTACTTCTTTATAGTGAATCCCAATTTCTTTTAAGTATCGTAAGTATCTCAACATGGAATAAGCATATCTTTCTCCAGTTAAGTAACTATTCATTGACATTAAATCAAGCCATAAACAAACATCTGGAATAGGTATTCCATCCTCCACAATTAAATACCTTAAACTTTTTCCATTTGAGGCTTTCTTTACTCTTAGCCCATTCATAATTCGTCCACACCCCCTCTCAATAACCACCTATATTCTAAAATATCATTTATAGTTTACAAATACCTTAAAAGTAAACTATTCTAATCCACTTATTTTATTAAGATAATGCAAAAAAGTTAACCATTCCCTATGGTTAACTTTAATGTAACAGAACATAAATGCCGCCTCTAGCTTTAATTGACCCTGATATCGGAAGCCCGCTATCACACTTTAATAGTAATTCACCTAATATAGGTTTCCCGTAATTTTTCTCTAAAGACTGTTTCATAGTAGGTATCTTCACTAAAGGTGATTCTATAATGCCGCCCGTTTCTTTCGTTTCTGGAAAAACTTTCGCAATGTACGGTGCAAAACGCTTTAACCTCTCTTCCGCATCTTTTACATCACCTTCATTCAATGGGGAATCTTTTATTGCCGTTTCATACTTTTCCATGTTCGGATTCACCCAAAACACTTCTTCTGTTGAGATTAATTTATTTAATAGTGGATATTCCTCTTTTAATTTCTCTATTCCCTTCATTTCTCTTCCTCCTCATAACCTTGTAGCTTACGATTCAATAAAATATAATTAAATTAATTTTAATTTAGTTTAACATAAATTATTTACTTTAGTTAATTTTAATTTAATTTATTTAAATATAATTTAATAATTAGTAAGGAGCCTTTCATTATGGAAAATATAGATATTGGTAAAAAGATTGAAAAGCAAAGAAAAGAAAAAGGTTTAACTAGTAAAGAACTAGCAACGATGGCAGGTATTACACCATCTATGTTAAGTCAAATTGAGCGTGGGTCTGCTAACCCTTCTATTCAAACATTAAAAGTACTCGCTAAAGCTCTTGATGTTCCAACATTTAGCTTTTTATTGGAAGATACAAATACAGACGATTTAATTGTACGTTCTCATAAACGAAAAAAAATGATTATCGATAATTTATCATATGAATTGCTATCACCTGATTTTACAGGAAATTTAGCAACAGCAATTATGACTGTTCCACCGAATACAGCTTCATCAGAAAATGTACTAGAACATAAAGGTGAAGAGTTAGCATACGTATTAGACGGGAAAATTACATTACATTTAAATGAAGAAGAATACATA
The DNA here is from genome assembly GCF_016483705.1 of Bacillus cereus group sp. N6. Taxonomy (NCBI): domain Bacteria; kingdom Bacillati; phylum Bacillota; class Bacilli; order Caryophanales; family Bacillaceae; genus Bacillus; species Bacillus cereus group sp. N6. The sequence continues at coordinate 8,800 of NZ_JAEHBI010000064.1, read as the reverse complement.
TTAGAAACGGGTGATAGCGTAAAAATACCTGCTTATTTAAAACATAAATGGGTAAATCAATTCGAGAAAAATGCCATTGTTTTATTTTCTGTTACTCCGCCGATTTTTTAATATATAATAAAAAGATAGCCACGTACGGACACACTCCATATGTGGCTATCTTTTTATTTTTTCGGCACCAACAAAATCCCTAAACTAATAAAAAAGAAGCTCATTATTTGCTGTATTGATAAACCAAATAAAACCGAATTTTGTTCACTAATAAGCGAAATAATAATATGAGCAAATCCCTCAACCATTAGAAAAACACTTATGTTCTTTCCATTTCCAAGTCTTTCATTTTTCATCCATAACAAGCCGATTATACAAAGGGCGAGGATGATCTCGTATACGAAAATAGGGTGATATAAAAATTTAGATTCATATATTTTCACACCCCAAGGCAATGTCGTTTGTACACCTATTTTGTGGTTGAATAGAAAATAAAAAATAATGCTCATACATAGTCCAATAGGTAATGCATCAAGTAAAATACGAAGCGAAAATTGTCCCTTTTTACTTTTCCAAACAATGTATATACTCGCAATTATGCATCCTACTATCATATGCTTCATACTTCCTATAGCTAATAATGCTTGCACTGGCGCTTTAAAAGCCCATACTGGATTTAAAATTGCCGGTGCAAATTTCCATACAAATACGATGATAAGAAAGGCATTTGTTACTGCATCCATCATTTTTTCATATGGTACACTTTCGTTCTTCATCTTTCGTTTCATCAACATAAATCCAAATAAACTTCCAATTATAAGAGATACGGGTTGTAACCTCACGATCCACTCCATCAATACAAAATCCCCTCTTTAACTCTCAATTAATTTCTTAAATTTCTCTTCTAATTGATCTGGAGGTAATACGCCTCGTACTTGCTCTACGATAATTCCATCTTTATTAACAAAAAATGTCGTTGGTAACGAAAATACTTTATAATCTAATCCAGCTACTCCGTCCATATCTAGTAAAACAGGAAACTTAAATCCGTGACGATCTGCAAATGCACTCGCTTCTTGTACTGGATCTCCAATTGTCGCATTTACCGCAAAAATTTCAACATCCTTTTTATATTTATCATACATACGAACTAAGTCAGGTGCCTCCATTTCACATGGGCCACACCATGATGCCCAAAAATTAATAAGGTATGGCTTGCCTTTTGCATCATTTAACGAATACAGCTTCCCGTCTAACCCTTTTAATGTTATGTTTGGCGCTTTAAATCCTACTTGTGGTAATACTTCTGTTTCTTGTAACTCCGCTTGTTTTGCTTTTCTTTCTTTTTCTTCTTTCTTTGTATTATAAAAATTAACTCCGGCCCAAATTAATGCCCCGGCCAGTATAATCGCAATTAGTTTCTTCACTTTTCTTCCTCCTCATTTTTAAAAGCCTGTAAATCCACCGAATAGACGAATAAAGAATGCGGTAATTTTCGTCATTTGATTTGTATACAATAAAACCCCTGTTACAATCATCATTCCACCGCCAATTTTCATCATGACATTGGCATATGTAACAATCCATTTTACTTTCCCAATAAAGAATGCCATCACGAAAAACGGAACCGCAAACCCAAGAGTATACGCGGTAATATAAAGAAGTGCCCCTTCAGGATTTGTCGCACCAAGCATGAGTACAGCTGAAAATATCGGTCCAACACATGGCGTCCAACCCGCTGCATATGTCATACCGACTAAAATCGAGCGAATATATCCAGTCGATTTACTTCTGTATTGTACTTTTTTCTCTGCCATAAGCCACTTAGGTTGAAACAAACCTGTCATAAACAGTCCCATCAAAACAATAAAAACCCCACCAATTTGTTGAATCAATTTTTGGTTAGATGAAAATGTTATTCCAATCCAACTTACCGATAAACCTAACGCATAAAATATAACCGAAAATCCGATCATAAAAAATACGGTATGTATAATCGCTGATTTTTGCATAATTCCACGATTCTCTTTTAAATCTTGAATAGACACACCTGTAATATATGATAAATAAGATGGATATAGCGGTAAAGAACATGGTGATATAAATGACAATACCCCTGCCCCAGCTACAAGCCAAATTGTTAAATCTGCTGCATTCATTTTGCTCCCCCTAAAGCACTACAATAAGTAGTGTTAATTCTTAAAAAAAGAGGCTATATGCACTCTCCGACAATAAGTACAATCGACATACAGAATAAACCTAATGTTACATATAACGAATTCGTATGTAATGGAATATTGAGCTTAACAACTTTTTCATTTAACACTTGCTCGATTCGTAAATTTATTGCTGTTTTTGCAAATGAAGCTGTCACACATCGATTTTCCATTGTCTTTATTTTAATTAATTTTAATAACGCACTACCTAATTCGAATGAAGATTTCATCTTTTGCATTGCATATTTATCTGCTGCTAGCTCCTGATACACATGATAGCGCTGCAATAACCCTTTTAATATCGGGATGTACACCATTCCTTCTGCTAATAACGTAAAACAAAATAATTTTAATGGATCTCGATTAGTTTGATGATATTCTTCATGGAAAATAATCGCATCCATTTCTTCATCTGAAAATGTTTGAAGCATGCCTTCTGACATGACAACTTTCGGACGAAATAACCCAATTGTAAATGCCGCAACTTCCGCGTTCGGCAATATATATATTTGTTTTCCTTTTCGAATGAAAGGGATAAGTACTTTTTGTAATTTTTTACTATAGAAAAATTGTCGCCACATTCTTTTGCACACTATGAGTACTGTAAGTAATAGTAATCCAGCAATTATAATACGAATGAGCGATAATTCCTTCATATGTTGTTCTAATTGAAACAAGCAAAAATTTGAAAGAAAGAACGCCTTATTTTGAAACAGAAATGGATATGTAACGTAATACACTAACATACTGAAAAAGAGGGTACTAACAATTACTGCTAACAATACGATTTTACGCATTTGCCATTTCATTTCATTGATCCTCTTTTTTTAACTGACTCAATTTGTCTTCTAATTTTTTTATTAAAGTCGGATCAGCCTGCTCTAACTCATCTAGCATATGATTTACAACTAAATCTCCAAATTCCCCCATCAATTCCTGTGTCATTTTCTTCGTTTGATTGGATAAGAATTCTTCTTTTGTTTGTACAGTACGATATATGCCACTTCTTTTCACCGTCTGTTTTTCTAAGTGTAATTTCTCTACTAACCTGTTCATAACTGTCATAACAGTGTTAAAATTCACAGGTGATTCTTCACTTAATTTCTGCTGCACTTCTTTAATCGTAATACCCTCGGTAGACCAAACAATCTCCATAATTTTTGCTTCAAGAGGTCCAAAGAAATGATTTAATCCTTGCTCATTTAATTTATAGTTTTGAGTAAACATAGTATGTCTCCTTTCACACTACAAATTGTAGTACAAATTAAATGAAAGGTCAAACAAGAATGATATACACTAAAATTCACTACCTATAAATACGCAGGCCATTCCATTCATTTTAAACCTAATTTCTCTCCAAATGTCTCAAAGAGATACTGCTCTAAAATTTGTACATTAAACTTCTCATTGCGCCCAAGTGCAAATAACTCCCGATCCTTTGCTACGATAGTATCTAAAGGAATAACGACATTATCCACTATTTTTGTAATTTCAATGATGTTACTTTTTACATTTACCTCTGTTTTAAATTCAACATTTTCTAATACGATATGTGAACGTCTTCCTGATGTAAAAAAAGTAAAATTAGGATTTTTCACAACGCCAATTTCAGCCTCTAACGCATATAAATAGTGAAAAATTATATCTCTATGTCCATCTTTTATTATTTTTTCATCCTTCTCATCATCTAAGTATTCTTTCACCTTCGCTGCAAACTCAAATCGAAAATCCACCTTTTTCACGCTCCCTCTTTGTATTTTTATATTAAATAAATATATTGAAATAATTTTACCATATTGTAATACAAGTTCCTATTAAAAGTAAAAAACGATTTGTAAAATCTCTATTATTTCCGATTCCTTTTTAAAATGTAAACACTAATTCAATTTGAATTAATGCTTTGTTATATCCATTTAAACATATTGTTTCCATATTTTGAAACAATAGTATGAAATATTATATATCGATAAAGTGAAACTTTAATCAATGGGAGTTTCGTTCATCCCCCACTGATTATCAGCCCTCACCAATCAAGATTTTACGGGCAGCCCGCAAATAGCCGGGTAATTTGTTTCAAATTCATTTTTCTATATAGTTATCACTACCTTTACTATTCCGATATACTTAAACTATATTTTCTACTTATTCATTACTTGAGAGAAGGAATGTTACTCTCTTCTATCGAATTTTTATATAACAAAAATGATTAGGTGGTGCTTTACTATGAAATTAGCTGTCATTGGTGGCGGTGATTTACAAGATTCAAATCACTCGCCTATTAATGAGCGACTTATAGAATTAACAAATAAACAGTATCCAAAAGTATTATTCATTCCTACAGCTAGTCATGATGATGAAAGCTATATAAAGCTATTTTTAGAGACGTTCGAAAAACAATTACACTGTGAAGTACAAATTTTACGTACTATAGCTGATACACCTTCTAAATATGAAATAGACGAAATGATTCAGTCTGCTGATTTAATTTATCTCGGTGGCGGGAACTATATTCAAATGGTTACAGTATGGAAAGAACTTAAACTCGATGAAAAATTACTATTGGCTCTGCAACAAGGAACACTCATTGCGGGGTATAGCGCCGGTGCTATGTGTTGGTTCACATCTAGTATCCGATCAGATTATGAAGGTTCTGGTTATATAGAGTGTAACGGTTGGGGGATTGTTAACAAAAGGTTTTGTCCACATTATAATCAATTAAATAGAATGAACGCCTTCCATTCCTTTTTACAAAATCATCAAGGTAATATAGAAGGAATTGCACTAGAGGATAATTGCGCTTTATATATTACAGAAGAATCTTTTGAAATTATCGGTGAACCTGAAAAAGCGTGGGAGTTTTATATGAGCGATAACAAGCTCATTAGACAACATTTTGATATCACTTTAAAAAGCTATTTGTAAACATACACTTACAAAAAATGTCCCTAAGTATAATAGCTTAGGGACATTTGCATGATTTAACTCACTAGTCGTGTAATTCGTTTCTTCTGCCATGAAAGCTTATAATATGCATACTGTAATATTAAGCTGACAATAAATGCTGCTGGGTACCCAATCCATATCCCTTCTATGCCAAGACTTGTATGGTAAGAAAGGTAATACGCTACAGGTACTTCAACAAGCCAAATTGATACAACTCCGATAACAGTTGGCCATAATACTGTACCACTCGCTCGCATTGTCGCACTAATAATTTGCGCATGCCCGAAAATTAAATAACTCCATAACGTAATCATAACTAGGCTATGAGCAATTTCAATTGTAGTTTGACTCGTTAAAAATAGTGATAGAATGTCTCTTGAGAACAAGTAAATAAGAGATATTAGCACACCACCGATGACGTAGTTCATAATAATTCCAGCCTTCACAACTTTCTGCAATCTATCAAATTGATTCGCACCAATTGATTGTGCTGCAAAAATGGAAACTGTAATACCAAGGCTAACTGCTGGCATTTGTACATAACTTGCAACCTGGTTCACAACGCCATAAGCTGCTGTTGCATCCGAACCATAACGATTTACAAACGCGATTACCGCAATTTCAGATAATGAAACTAATATCATATTAATACTCGCTGGAATTCCGAGTCGTAACAATAGCTTCAATAATTCCCTATCCATGCGAAGATATTTCCTTACCGTACTATCTAATTGTAGTGGGTGATTTTTCTTCTTTAAATACACCAACATGACAATAAACGTAATAACTGTAGATATAACAGAAGCATAGGCTGCTCCATACACATCTAATTTCGGAGCTCCTAACCATCCAAAAATAAGAATTGGTAATAAGATCATATTTAGTGCTGTACTTACAATTAAAAAGTAAAATGGCGTTTTAGAATCTCCTGTACCTCTCATAAATGTTGTGTATGCAAAATATAAAAATAATACTGGCATCGATATAAATAAAATACGTGCATAATGAACACTTATATCAATAATATTTTCTGGCGTTCCCATTAGGCGCATAATATCCATCGCAAAAATACTACCTATTATCGCCAACACAACTCCAATAATAAATGTAAATGTCAGTGTCGTACCAACGATAGCTTTTAAACGATCTTCGTTTTTAGCACCAAACGCCTGACCAATTAAAATAGAACTCCCTGAACCAATACCAATTACAAATGAAACGAGTAAGAAAAATAGTGGAAAGAATGCTGATATAGCCGCTAAATCATTAACGCCAAGCCATCTTCCTACTACTACCATACCGAATAATTGTCCAATCGATTGTAATACATTACTTAATAGTAACGGTACTAAAAACATGGACATCGATTTCCAAATCGGTTTACTCTCACTTTCTAACTTATGTGACTCCGCACCTTCTTTATTATTATCTGTAGGTGGTTTCAAATTTCATTTCTCCTTTTATTAAAAATCTGTTTTTCAACTTCTATTTCTTTGTATAGTTGTTATAATAATGTGCCTCTATTTATTTTCTTTTCCATATTATCATAACTTTACCCAATATTGGCTTCCATCTGCTGTTCTATCTAAAAAACCATATTCGATTAAATACCTTCTTAAAGTTACAAAATCCGGGTATACTCTTTCTATGATAGTATTTACTTCTTTTTCAGTGTACTTTTTATTACTATCAAACTTCGTCACTAAATGGCGTAATATAATTAATTTGCGCTTTTGCTTTTTCGGAAATGTAGAAAGTGGTCCATCTAATCCTTCTGTAAAATGCGCTTTTAATACTTCATCATTTTCTTCTTCCGTAATATTGTAGCGATCATCTACCATCGTTGCGGTTCTATGAATTGGTACAAATTTCGTTTGTACTTTTGATTTTTCTTCTGACAGTTCCATTAATGCTAAAAACACTTTCGCTTGCTTCATTTTCTCTCGAAGTGTAAATCGATGATTACGAATGGTTGATGTACTTCCGCCATCCATCTCTTTTACAATCTCTTTATCATTCAGCCCCATATGGAAAAACTGAACCATTTTCTTTTGCAAATCCGTTAAACCCGTATACTTTTTATCAAGGTTTAATAAATAATCAAACATAGACGTATGTTCATTTTGCACATGCAATTGCACAAACTTCTCTGCTTCATACAAAACTTGATTATCTTGATAAATAACCCCCTTAATAAACGCTTCTCCACAAGCTAAACAAATATACTCCTCTGCTTCCACTTCAAATACATACCCTTTCTTCAATTCTTCTACCGAAGCATCCCAAAACTTCTCTGAAATATCACTCATACTAAACACTCCTTTAAAATGTTTATCTAAAAACAGACGTTTCCCAATAACGTTTACTATCTCTTCATCATCTTAACATACAGTAAATAAACATTTCAACATTCCGTTTACCCATTTTACAAACTTTTATAAAAAACGTCTACTAAATAATTTTATAAAAAGAATTAAAGTAACAAAAAAGCGAATGTATTTAATACACAAATGAAGATAGGATGTGAAACAAAACATGACTATTCTGCAAGATCCTTGGTTTACTGTTAATCAAATTTACGGTTCACATCATACTCTTGGTCTCCCCCTACTATACTGAAAGAACTAAAATACGCTATTCAATATTTGAGTGATAACAACCTCGTTCTACACGGAACTGGTACTCACTCATTCCAAAACTTCAGCATTCAATTTTAACTACAAAAAAGGTATTTCCGTATATGGAAACACCTTTTATCCATTATATATTCTATTTATAACCTCAACTAAAGCCTTACTTACCTGTACAAATATATGCTTTCGATTTCCATCCTCAACAAATTTATTTGCACAACTACCCATGACCGTCATACAACTAATTATGACTAGCGCTAACTTTCTATTCTTGTAAGTCACTTCATACCTCTCCACTATTACAAAATTCCATTTAAATTTATCCCATCAGGAAATTTTACATGAATAATAAAACGTGTGAATATACAATTATGCATATATACACGTTTTATTACGATGTTGTGATTTAATTTAGTTAGAGTACACGTAAACCGAGGTGACTAACTTGAAATTCAAAGCGAAAAAGAATCCATTTCACGTCATTTTCATTACATTATTTATCACTATTTTTCTCGTTTCGCTATTCTTCCAAAATGAAAATTCTATTTTTTTCACTCTCATGATGCTATTAAATATCGTGAATCTTTCTTCATTCTATTTCTCTCACTACGACGTAACGGAATCATCTCTTGTTGTAAAACATGGTTTCATACTGCGTACTGAAATTCCATTTGAAGATATTCGCCATATTACATACTCTGGCAAAACACTTCCCTCAGAAAAGTGGACTAGGCAGCAATTAGAAATCCATTACAATTTATTTGATTCTGTGACAACTTTCGTACCACAAGAAGAAGAAAAGTTCATTTCACTCTTAAAAGAAAACTGTCCACAAATGAAAGTATTGAACATGCCTGCTAACAAATAATATATTTTAGCACTTGCAGTAATACAAATGGAAGTCATAAAAATAAATATCAAAAAAGCCAAGATTCTAAAGAATGAAGTGACCCCTAAAAGTTAGACACGGTTATTTCATTAGGCAGCTTGATAAAAGTGAGTCCGGTATTGCACCGG
>NZ_JAEHBI010000063.1:0-21724 GCF_016483705.1 Bacillus cereus group sp. N6 | reverse complement strand
TTCAAGACCTTTACAATAATGAAATCGTTGCTTGGAAACTCTCACATCGTAATGATTTACAACTTGTTCTAAAAACATTAGATTTAGCAACACAAAAAAGAGATGTGTATGGAACCATCATCCACTCAGATCAAGGATTCCAATATACATCTCCTGCTTATTATCGTATGCTTCAGCAGCTAGGCGCCATCGGCAGCCATTCTCGCAAAGGAAACTGCCATGATAATGCTTGCATTGAATCATTCTTCTCTCATTTTAAATCTGAAATGTTTTATCTTAACGACTATCAAACAAAAGGAGAACTAATTCAAGCAATTGAAACATACATCTATCATTATAACTACAAACGATTCCAAAAACGACTCAATCATCGAGCTCCGATCGAATATCGAATTTCGATGGCTGCATAGTCTTTTTTACAGTTGTCTACTTGACGGGGGGAAGACCACTCTTTTTCAGAAGTACTGTCCTTTTTAAATAATTTATTCCATAGTTTGGCGATACTCCATATAATGACGATTGCAATGGAGGCAATAACTGACCAAGCAATAGATGCAATTTCAAGTGCCATGCTAGGAAGGAAGGTAAGAATGGATACTATTTTATGAAACAACCATTCTATTATATGAAAACTGATTTGCAATAGAATGACACTCCCGAGTGTAATCCATGCTAACATTTGTTTTCCTTTTTCTTTCCACATGAAATTCACCTCACGTTAGCTTAATAGTTTTAAGCCAACAGCGCCGCATAGAATGCAACTTAAGAAGGCAAGACGACGCCAATCCGCTGATTCGCGGAAAATAAGAATACCTAGAAGTGCACTTCCCGCAGTTCCGATTCCAGTCCAAATCGCGTAAGCAGTTCCCATCGGTAACGTGTTCATCGCAAGGGATAAGAAGAAGAAACTTACGCCGAAGTTAGCGATTAAAATAACTTTTGGTGCCCAGCCTTTCTTTTCAGTGGCTACTTTCATAAAGAGTACACCAATAATTTCACAAATACCAGCTAGAATTAAAAATACCCAAGCCATTTTATGCGGCCTCCTTCGCTTCTTTTTCTTCTGTTACTCGTTTTAGCCCAATTACTCCGAAGAAGATTAAACCGATTAATAAAACTTTTACAATAGAGAAAGGTTCTCCGAAGACGAAAATCTCTGTAAGAACGATCCCACCAGCTCCAATTCCTGTAAAGACTGCGTATACAGTGCCGACAGGTAAATCTTTATAAGCTCTAAATAATAAGACGAAACTAATTGTAATTAATAACGCAACACCAGCCCATTCAAGTGGTGCCTCCGCTTTTTTAAGTCCAATAACCCAAAAGATTTCAATAATACCAGCTATGATTACATAAATCCATGCCATATGTCATTCCTCCTTCCTACCAGTCGTTAGGTAAAGGGCTTAAAAACGACGCATTGCAAAGGAGCAATCCGTCAGTTTGAAAGACCTCGCCAAAATACTTGCCAAGAGGCGTTTAAACGAGTCTCAAAGCGATTTAAACCTGCGAATAGTAGTTCCACCATAAGTCCGTCCAGTAAGCATAGAAAAGCTTCTAGAGCGTCTTTTACTTCAATGTTATGCAGTTCACTTTGCTCGTTTGCCTGTTTAAATATAGGGAATAAAAGTTTTCCGACGTTTTCAATGTGTGCATTCGCTTTTTCGATAATTTGTACGCGAAATGCATCAGGCGGAAAATAAGAAGTTCGTAACCAAAACATTGATTCTTCACTTTCACCAAATCGTTTTGCGTAGCCCTTTAGTAACTGTAAGAGCAATTCTTCAGTAGACGAATTTGAAAATTTTTCGATATCGTCTGTGAAGCTCTGTAAATCTTTTTGAAGAGCAGATTCTAAACATATAAAATATAGCTCTTCTTTTCCTTTAAAGTGTGCGTAAATCGATGGTTTTTTAATCCCAACTTCTTGAGCAATATTTGCCAATGAAGTTCCTTCATAGCCGTAGCGTGCGAAATGAGAAAGTGCTACAGCTTTAATGCGGTTTGCTGTCATTTTCATCCCCTACCTATCGTTCGTTAGGTTCATTATATGAGATGGAAAATATAAAGTCAATAGGTGAAGAGCTGAAAAAGAGCGCTACAGGTAACGCTCTTTTTTTAGACAGTATCTCGCTCAATTAAATGGAATGAAAGCTCTTCTGCCTTCCCGGCAATTTGCTCGCTTTGGATTTGTTTATGGAATAAAGAAAAAGCATGTGAGCCCATTGCGAGACCGGGGTGTTCAATTGTGGAAATTTCTAACGCCTTTGAAATTTCATGATTATCAAATCCAAGGATAGCAAGTTCTTCAGGGACTCGAATGCCATGTTTTCGCGCCTCTGTTAATAAACCAGCTGCAACTTGATCGTTCGCTGTAAAAATAGCGGTTGGGCGATTTTTCATGTTTAAAATGCGATGAAGTATTTTTGCACCATCCTGCATCGTATAGCATTGATGAAAAATCCAATCTGGATGTACCGTTTTACCTTCGTTATGCAGCGTATCAGCAAATGCTTTTTCGCGCTCTATAGAATTTGCACTCGTTTTTCTTGCTAAACAGATTCCGATTTTTTCATGGCCTTTACTGAGTAAATAGGCAGTGCCGAGACGGAAGCCTTCATAGTGATCTACGTAGACGGATGAAATGAGGGGATGCTTTATCTTTTCACATGAAATAATAGGGGCAAATTTTGCGAAAGGTTCAATTTGTTCCCAAGAACTCGTTCGAGAGCAAATAATCATTCCGTCGAATTGTTTCATTTTCATCATTTCAAGAACACGAATCTCTTCGAGGCTATCGTAATTTGTTTGACATAAATTAATGTGATATCCAGCTGTTAACGCTTCGTTTCCGATTCCTTCAATAATTGTACTGAAGTATGGAAGATTAATGAAAGGGAGCATAACCCCGATTGTATATGTTTTTCCCTTTATTAAATGAATAGCATTTATATTTTTTGCATAGTTCAATTCTTCAACAGCATCTAGAACACGCTTACGTTTTTCTTCTTTTACGTAAGGGTGATTATTAAGGACGCGGGAAACAGTTGATATGGATACACCAGCGGTTTTTGCAATTTGTTTTATATTGGCCATATGTATCACCTCTCTCCCTTATTATAAGGGAAAAATAATAAGAATGAAAAAATCTTGACCTGAAAAGCTTTTCACAATCTATGTTATAAACATGACTTCTGTTATTCGCGTAACCTTTTTAGTTGAGCGTGAGAATGATGGGGGTCTTTTTTGCGTCTATAAAAGAGTTTTTGTCAAAATGTGTGAGAATAACGTGGAAAGTTTTCAAAGGGGGAGTTTGTTAATGAAGCGAATATGAATAGCATACAAAGTGAAACTTTAATCAGTCGGGCATCTCCCGCGGATTATTAGCCCCACCAATCGGGCATTAACGCTTTATTCATAAAGAGAGCGGTATGAAGAAAGGGCGGAAACAAATTGAAAAAAAGAATCATTTGTTTCGTGTTTTCTAGTCTAGTGTTAAGTTCATGTTCGTTTCAGCAAACGGTGCAAGAAGAAAAAAACTTTGTGGGAACAACAGGGGGAGCGATGGATCGTGTTACGGATCCTATTCCGCTAAAGGAGCTTCCGAAATATTTTCCAGTGAAATTTAAAGTTCCGGAGTTTTTACCGTATGACATTACGAGTGATGTGAAGGGGGAAGTCAGAACGATTGGGAAAAAGAACACTGTTTTAATGATTAAATATAAACAGCGGGAGCCAGGTAGAAATGAGTATATTGAGTTAAATGTTGCGAACTTTCCTTATAGTTTTCCGGATCTCGTGGAAGAGAAACGATTTCAAGAACAAATGAAATTGAATAGTGGAGCATTCGCTTATTTTAAAAATAAAGATGACTCTGGGCGAGGAGATGAATTCGCTACGCTTATTTGGAAAGAGAAAGGACTTGAATATCAGCTGCTGTATCGTAATGCACAAGAGAATGATAAAGATGTGATTAAGCAAAATTTATTATACATTGCAAATAATATGGAATGAAAAAACTAGCTGAATGATTCAGCTAGTTTTTGTATGTTATTATTTCTTTTTAATTTTTCCAGTCCACGTTTTGAATCCACCTTGTAATTGGTAGAAATCTTTGTAGCCTTGTTTTTTTAAGTATTGAGCTGCACGACCAGTACGGAATCCGCTTTGGCAGTATAAGTAAACTGGTTGATCTTTGCGAAGTTCTTTATGACGAAGGCGAATTTGTGATAACGGAATGTTACGTGCGCCTAAAATATGTCCTGCAGTATATTCGTCTGCTTCGCGAATATCGATAAGCTGTGCTTTACGGTAGCCAGCGCGAAACTCTTCTTCTGAAAGTGTTTTAATTAATTTTCTCTGATAGAAATACATCCATACAGTGTAGCCGATGAACGCTACGATTACGGCTAATAAAATAATCCAAGTTGTTGACACGGTTCTATCGCTCCCTTTTTTCTTATCCTACTTTCAATATTATAATGCCCGTATGTATTTATGCAACAGATTCATTTGCATATAAGAAGAAATTTCGTATTCTTTCACAAATTTTGTTGAATTTGGTAGACTAGAGAATGTGAAAAATAATTGGTTATATGAGGTGCAGGATGGGAAAAGAAAAATGGTGTTATATTAACTCTGGTCAATGTTCACCAGCATTTAATATGGCGTTAGATGAATGTTTATTAAATTGGCAAAGTGAAAAGAAAATGCCACCAACCATTCGTTTTTATGAATGGGAAGTACCAACATTAACAGTTGGGTATTTCCAGCGTGTTGAAAAAGATATTAATATGGATGTAGTTAACGAAAAGAAATATGGATTCGTTCGTCGTCAAACAGGCGGCAGGGGTGTACTACATGATAAAGAATTAACGTACAGTGTTATTGTGTCTGAAGATCATCCAAATATGCCAAAAACAGTTACAGAAGCGTATCGTATTATTTCGCAAGGTTTATTAGACGGTTTTAAGGCATTAGGATTAGAAGCATATTATGCAGTTCCAAAAACAGAAGCAGACCGTGAAAATTTAAAAAATCCACGTTCAGGAGTATGCTTTGATGCACCATCTTGGTATGAAATTGTAGTAGAGGGAAGAAAAATCGCAGGTAGTGCTCAAACACGTCAAAAAGGTGTGATTTTACAGCACGGATCGATTCCGTTAGAAATAGATTTAGATGAATTATACGATCTATTTTTATTCCCGAATGAACGTGTAAAAGAGCGTATGAAGAGTATGTTCTCTTCTAAAGCGGTAGCAATTAATGAATTAACAGACCGTACGTTTACAATTGAACAGTTAATTAAAGCGTTTGAGGTTGGGTTTGAAAAAGGATTAGATGTAGAGCTTGTTCCGTATGAATTAACAGAAGAACAGTTACATGAAGTGCAAACATTAGCAAAAGAGAAGTATGAGAGTAAGGAATGGAATTATAAAAAATAAGAGGTGGCAATTGCCACCTCTTATTTTTTTATAGTAAATTAAGTACTTTTTTTACTTTGATTCCTTTATCTTGTAAAGAACGAAGGCGATTTACAACGTCCATAATTTCTTTGTCAAATGTAACGCTAATACCTTGGCTTTGTAGTTCTTTTTTTAAGCTTTCAATAGAATCATCTATGTCGATGCCAAGCTCGTAATCTTGACAAACTTCAATTGTCTTTTTCACAAGTTTCACATAATTTTCTTGTAGTTTTGTATTTGTTTCAGTCAAAGCAGGTTGCTTCGGTTTTGCAGGAGCGACCGGTGCTGTCTCTTGCTTTGTAACTGGAGTTGGTGCTGCTTTTTTCACAGGTGCTGGAGTAGATAATTCCACAGCTGCTTCTACACTTACTGGCTTCGATGTCGGTACCGGAGTAGGTTTAGATGCTGCAGGTGTTTCTACTCGCGTAACAGGTTTTGGAGCAGGTGTAACTGCTTTTGGAGCTTCTACAACTACTTCTTTTTTCGGAGTAGCTTCTACAACAGTTTCTTCTTGCTCAGCAGCTTCTTTATTTTCTTTGCTCCACATAACGCGTTCAACTTCTAGAGAAACATTATTTTTGTTCATCGCTGTTAATGTAACTTTACCAACTTCAGCGTTCCCAGTGAAATCAACAATTTTATAAATAACACTCTTGTTCCAATCCACGTTTCCGCTCAAAAATAATTCTTCGTTACATTTCGGCGTTAAGCCCTCGATTTTAATTTCTGCGTTTACACCGTTTTCACTATATACCATAATTAGCGAAGCATTTACATCTTCGTCTGCTAACATTAGTTCACGTACCATTTTGCCGGTGCGTACTTGCGTTTTCTTCTTAACTGACATTTAATTTCTCCTCTCAAAAATTCAGTAATAATAAAAAAATCGTATAACGAAAAATAATTGCTCACGAAGATTTATGATACCGATAATAAAAGCATCACGTCAACAATTAACTTTAATTATTTTGCATTTTTCTTATTTTCTTTATGAAATTTTTCAATTTGTAAAATTAGACAGAAGAAAAACAGCCTTTTGAAAGGCTGTTAAAATTTAGATGTTTTATATAAAAATTTGTACAAAATATAAAAAGAAAGTGTAACAAGAGCACCTTGCCAAATAGATAAATTATAAAATAAATACGGTTTCGTTTTAAAAAATACGTTTAAAAAAACTGATAAGATAAAGGGTACGAATACTGATAATAAGAGAATTGCTTTTTGTTTCCAGGAAACCAGTATTGTAAAAGAAAAACGTCTAAATAAAGAAAAAGTTATGAAAGCACCAATTGCTAAAACGATAGCAGATAATATTGTTCCAGGAATACTAAATGGAATTCCCGAAGCGTTTGTATCTGAAAATAGTTTTTGCATAAGAGTAGCGAATGTATCATATCCAATTTGAATAGCTAATAATAAACTAACTGCAAATCCAATAACGGCAGTTTGTTGCAAAGTATTCTGATGTTCTGAAGAGCTAATCAATTCATCGCAGTAAGTTTTTAAATCTTTTCCGAAAATATCATGTGCATTTTTACCGTCTTCTTGTGCTTCTAAAAGATGATCCAATATTTCTAAAAGTAATTCCTCCATTTGCTTTTGTGGAACGTTAGTAAAGCGTAAATAAATAAGCATATCACCGTAAGCAGCTTCGTTTTCAGCTGTTAATAACTTTCTTTTTTCATTGTTTAACTTAACCATTTCTTTTTCGGTCATCGTATCGTTACTCCTTTTTAAAGTCAAAATATTCTTTTTTGAAGAAGATTTTGTATAGTGCATAGCAAGAGATAGCCAGTAAAGCACCAATCCAAGGTGAGGTTTGTAATGTAGTATAGGGCTGTTTAATAAATAAAAAGGAAATCCCGATTAATAGTATCCATAGGCTATGGCGTATTAAAAAGATCCCTACATGTCTCCAAATAGTTGTTTTGTTTTTAAATAAATCAATGTTAATAAAGTCGAAGATAAAACGTATGATGAGATGTATGGACAGTATAAATGCAAGCAGATAAATGAAATCAATGTGTACAAATTTAAAACGTGTTTCATTTGAAAATAAGGGTAATACCAATGCAATTACGGAAGAAACAGCAAAATATATTGCTAATAGATAACTAGTTATAAATAAAGGAATCGATAATTGTTCCCATAAACTTGGCTTCGGCAGGGCGGCAATTAGTTCGTCACAGTATGTTTGTAAGTCTTTTCCAAAAATATCATAAGCATTTTTTTCTTCTTGTTGTGCTTCAATAAGGTGATCTAGAATTTCAATTAGCAGTTCTTCCGTTTGGTATTCGGGTACTTTAGCTAAGCGGATGTATATTAACATGTCACTATAGGCGGTTTCATTTTCTATAGTTAATAATTTACGCTTTTCGTTATTTAGTTCGATTAAATCTTTCGCCTTCATCCCTATCACTCTCCCTGTAATAAATTGTTCACCGTTGTTGAAACCATTCCCCAGCTTTGTTTAAATTCTTCAAGCTGTTCTAATCCTTTATCGGTTACGTGATAATATTTACGTTTTGGACCGAGTGAGGAGGCTTTTAATGTTCCTTCAATCAATTTTTCTTTTTGCATACGTAACAATAACGGATATATGCTTCCTTCGCTTACGAATGTAAATCCGTGTTTATTTAATTTTGTACTCAGTTCATATCCGTACACTTCTTCTTGTGAAATGATGTATAGGATGCAACCTTCGAGCACACCTTTTAACATTTGGCTGTGCATGATTTCACCACCTTTTACTCAGGTAACTTGCGTTGCAAGGTAGCTGTTATCCAAATTATAACATTCAGTAACTTGCAACGCAAGTTACTGAAGTGGAAAACTTTAATGAGTGTTAATTTTTCATCGTTTCCCATACTAACGAGAGGAGGGAAGTATATGAAACCATTTATGCCAAAACTCGTTTACTTTGAACCGAAGGCACTCGAATATCCGCTTGGAAAAGAGCTGTATGAGAAGTTTACGAAGATGGGATTAGAAATTCGTGAAACGACATCCCATAATCAAATTAGAAATTTGCCAGGTGAAAATGACTTGCAAAAGTATCGTAATGCAAAGGCAACACTTGTCGTTGGGGTGAGGAAAACATTAAAGTTTGATACGTCAAAACCGTCAGCTGAATATGCAATCCCGCTCGCAACGGGGTGTATGGGACATTGTCATTATTGCTATTTGCAAACAACACTTGGGAGTAAGCCTTACGTTCGCGTGTATGTCAATCTTGATGAAATATTTGAGAAGGCAAAGCAGTATATGGATGAAAGAGCACCAGAAATAACAAGGTTTGAAGCGGCTTGTACATCAGATATTGTTGGAATTGATCATTTAACACATGCATTAAAGCGGGCGATTGAATTCATTGGAGAAAGTGAGCATGGGCGTTTACGTTTCGTTACGAAATATTCGCACGTTGATCATTTATTAGATGCAAAACATAACGGGAAAACTCGTTTTCGATTTAGTATTAATTCACGGTATGTAATCAAAAATTTTGAGCCGGGGACATCACCTTTTGAAGAACGAATTGAAGCAGCTCGTAAAGTAGCGGGCGCGGGTTATCCACTTGGGTTTATAGTTGCGCCACTTTATATGCATGAAGGATGGGAAGAAGGATACCGTGAACTATTTGAGCGACTGTACAATGCGCTAAAAGATTTGTCGATACCGAATTTAACATTTGAATTAATTCAACATCGCTTTACAAAACCAGCAAAAAAGGTCATTCAAGAGCGTTATCCGAATACGAAGCTTGAAATGGATGAAGAGAAGCGCAAATATAAATGGGGACGATATGGCATCGGGAAATACGTATATAAAAAAGATGATGCAGAAGTATTAGAAGAAACGATTAGAGGATATATTCATCACTTTTTTCCTAACGCAGAAATTCAATATTTTACATGAAAAGAACTTGTATTGGAATGCAAGTTCTTTTTTCTTTTAAATATTTAGGCTTGTTTTCAACTTGTCACGTTATTCTTTCTGGTGTATCATTTTATTGATTGCTTCGTACGGAATGAGCAAAATGAAATTGGATGGAGGAAACCGATGCCTACCCCTAGTATGGAAGATTATATTGAACAAATTTATTTGTTGATTGATGAAAAGGGTTATGCCCGCGTATCTGATATTGCTGAAGCGCTGAGTGTACATCCATCCTCTGTAACAAAAATGGTGCAAAAATTAGACAAAGATGAATATCTAATTTATGAAAAATATAGAGGGCTTGTATTAACATCAAAAGGTAAAAAAATCGGAGAGCGTCTCGTATACCGTCATGACTTGCTAGAGCAATTTATGCGTATTATCGGTTTGGATGAAAGTAAAATTTACAATGATGTAGAAGGAATTGAACATCATTTAAGTTGGGAAGCAATTGACCGCATTGGTGATCTAGTGCAATATTTTGAACAAGATGAGATTCGAGTGGAAACACTTCGTGGCGTTCAAAAAGCAAATGAAGAGAAAAGTAATTAAGGGGGAACGTATGTCGTTTCCTTTTTTATTTCAACCGAAAAGGATGGGGAAATTATGAAAGCAATTATTTTTGATTTTGATGGATTAATTGTGGACACAGAAACAATATGGTTTCACTCTTTCAGAGACGCCGTTCGTGAGTACGGTGGGGAGTTACCTTTAGAGGAATTTGCAAAATGTATTGGAACGACAGATGATGTACTATATGCATATTTAAATGAGCAATTAAAAGAGAAGTTTAACAAGGATGCATTAAAAGAAAAAGTGAAAACTTTACATAAAGAGAAAATGAAAATACCAGAAGCTCGTGACGGGGTAAAAGAATATTTAGAGGAAGCGAAAGAAATGGGATTGAAAATCGCATTAGCTTCCAGTTCATCTAGAGAATGGGTTACTTCTTTTTTGGAAGAGCTACAAATTCGAGATTATTTTGAAGTCATTAAAACAAGGGAAGATGTTGAGAAGGTAAAACCGGATCCAGCACTTTATCGAATTGCGATAGAAGATTTAGGGATTGATCCGTCTGAAGCTGTTGTATTTGAAGACTCGTTAAACGGATTAAAAGCAGCGATTGCAGCAGGATTAAAGTGCGTTGTTGTACCTAATGATGTGACACGGAATTTACCATTTGAAAATCATCATCTTCGAATTGAAAGTATGAAAGATAAAAGTTTGAAAGAAGTACTACAAAATATAAAAAAAGACCGTATTTCCTAAAAGGAAGCACGGTCTTTCTTTTTGTTTTTTTTACCTTCAATGACAGTTAAATGAGATTGTTTTCTTTTTCGCTTCAAAGTGGAAGGAGCGCCTTTCTTACCTTTGTCATTAGAAGCGTTTGATTTCAAGAAAGAATTGCTTAGGGGTGCTACATTTTGTTTCCCATGTTTGCGGTTCGATTGTTTCGCTGCACGCTTATAAGAGCTTTGCGAATTTGCAGAACCACTAGAATTTGTAAACATCTTGTATAGCAAATAAAAGATACCGACAACAAGTAACATGTACCCAATATTTCTTAATACACCCATTGGATTTGTAATGACAGATGAGACAAGGCCGAATATTGCTAATCCGATAATAAGCATAACTATAGCGAATGTAAACGAACGACCGTTCATAAGGGACACCTCCTAAAAACATATATTAAAATTAGTATATTAACGATGAGGAAAGGAGTTGAACACCAATTTTAAATAATTATTGTTTGTTTTCTAAACGTAATAATTCTTCAAACGATGCAATGGCTACTTCCACTTGATCATCTGTTGGTTCTTTCGTTGTTAATAGTTGCAGCCATAATCCGGGATATCCAAGTATGCGTAATACTGGAATATCGCGTAATCGATTTGTAAATTGTAACACTTCAAAAGAAATGCCGAGAACGACTGGAATTAATAAAATTCGGTTTACGACTCTGGCCCAAAGTGGATCTGTAGGGACAAGGAAATAAACAAACATTCCAATAATGACTGTAAATATAATAAAGCTACTGCCACAGCGATAATGAAGGCGAGTTTGTTTTTGAACATTTTCTACAGTCATTGGAAGATTATTCTCATAGGCATTAATTACTTTATGCTCCGCACCATGGTACTGAAATACCCGCTTAATAAGTGGGGTTAAAGAAATAAAGTATATATAGCTCAATAATAGCATGAGCTTAATGACACTTTCGACAATGATTTGCCCTGTATGAGAAGGGAAAATCGGTCTCGTTAATTCAGCTAGTAGTGCAGGAACTGCTGTGAAAATGACTTTACCGAATATGAAAGATAAAACGCCAACTGCTGCAACTCCTAATACCATCGTTAATTTCGATTGTTCTTCTTTGTTATTTGCAATTTGTTCGTCTTCTTCTGGGTGGACATCAAATCGTTCTGAAGCAAAGTTTAAATGTTTTGCTCCATTCGCACTTGCATCCACAATAGCGGCAATCCCTCGTAAAAATGGAATTTTTTTCAGGATAGATAATGCTTTATTACGAACGCGTGGTAATCGATAAAATTCAATCGATTTGTCTTTACGACGAACCGCTGTAACAGTATATTCTCTACCGCCAAACATAACTCCTTCTATGACTGCTTGCCCGCCATATATTTGTTTTGACTCTTCTGCCATGTTAACACCAACCTGTATTTGTTTCTCTCTTATGTAGAAAAAGAGGCAATTGTCATACTGGGTTCTGTCATTTTGAAATAAGACAATCACCGAGTTTCCTTTATTTTATCGACAAATACAAGTATATGACAAGGAAAAATGTTACGAGAGTCGGACATTTCTTATTCTTTTTATAGACAAATTTCGCAGTATTTAAACATGGTTCAAAATAGTTTCGGGCATACTATTGAGCGGAGGTGTCGATGTGAGTCAAGAACAATTAGGAACAAGGAATTTTGTACAAATTGGTTTATTTGGTGGAATCTTTTGGGGGGGGATATGGTATTTCCTTCATATATTTTCATTTACGGAAGCAGGACCGAACTATTTACTTTTACCATTTGCCTTTGGAAGCTGGAAAGAAGGGGTATGGGGCAATGTGTCAGGAATTGTTTGTATGGGACTACTTTCGATTTTAATTGCCTTTTTGTATAAAGCGTTTTTGGCAAAGTTTGAAGGAATTATTCCAGGGATGATTTATGGGCTATTTTGGTGGGCGTTACTATTTTTCGGAATGGGATTAATAGCGCCTGCCATTAAAAGTGCACTCCATTTACCGAAAGAAACAATTGTGACGACGATATGTATTTTTATATTGTATGGTGTGTTTATAGCATACTCTGTTTCCTACGCAGTAAATACCAATAAAGCTGAGCGAGAAGGGGAAGAGAAGACAAACTATTCAAATAAGTGACTCCTATGTTAAAATGTTGTATAGATATTTAATATTAAGGAGTTTTAAACATATGAAAAAGGTACTCCTCGTAAACGGTCCTAACCTAAATCGCCTCGGTGTCAGGGAGGTAAATGTATATGGAAAGGGCACGCTAGCGACACTTGAAGCAGATATGAAGCAAGAAGCAGAAACAATGGGAGTGGAGTTAGAATGTTTCCAATCGAATCATGAAGGTGCGATTATCGATCGTATTCATGAGGCGGAAGATATATATGAAGGGATCATTTTAAATCCTGGAGCATTTACGCATTATAGCTATGCGATTCGAGATGCAATTGCGAGCATTTCGATTCCTGTTATTGAAGTACATATTTCTAACATTCACCAGCGTGAGTCGTTCCGTCACGAATCTGTGACGGCAGCTGTTTGTGCGGGACAAATTGTTGGATTTGGTTTTTATGGCTATAAGTTAGCGTTATTTGCATTAATGGAGAAATTGAGGGAGGCATAAAGTAATGGAGAAAATCGAAAGAGTAAGAAGTGCATTTGATGAGGCTGGTATTGACGGTATTTTGTTAACAAATGAACATAGTCGTAGATATATGGCTAACTTCACAGGAACAGCTGGTGTTGTACTGATTTCGAAAAATCGTGCTCAATTTATTACAGATTTCCGTTATGTAGAGCAGGCTAGTAAACAAGCGGTTGGATATGAGATTGTACAGCATGCAGGATTAATCATTGATGAAGTTGCAAAGCAAGTGAAGGAACTGGGAATTCAAAAGCTTGGCTTTGAGCAAGATACTCTTACATATAGTTCTTATTCAGCGCATAAAGAAGTAATCGATGCTGAATTTATCCCAACTTCTGGGCTTGTAGAAAAGTTACGCTTGATAAAGACTGATTCAGAGATTAAGATATTAAAGGAAGCTGCACAGATTGCAGATGCTGCCTTTGAACATATTCTATCATTCATTCGCCCGGGAGTATCTGAAATTGAAGTGTCAAATGAACTTGAATTTTTCATGAGAAAACAAGGAGCAACATCTTCTTCGTTTGATATTATCGTTGCTTCAGGTCTTCGTTCGGCATTACCGCACGGCGTGGCATCTGAAAAAGTGATAGAAACAGGAGATTTCGTTACATTAGACTTCGGCGCTTATTACAAAGGATATTGTTCTGATATTACTCGTACTATTGCAGTTGGTGAACCATCTGATAAATTGAAAGAAATTTATAATATCGTTTTAGAAGCACAATTACGTGGTGTGAACGGTATTAAAGCTGGTTTAACAGGCCGTGAAGCGGATGCGTTAACGCGCGATTACATAACGGAAAAAGGATATGGTGAATACTTTGGACACTCTACTGGTCATGGAATTGGTCTTGAAATCCATGAAGCACCAGGTTTAGCGTTCCGTTCTGATACAGTACTTGAACCAGGAATGGCTGTAACAGTAGAACCAGGTATTTATATTCCAGGTATTGGCGGCGTACGTATTGAAGATGATATCATTGTAACAAGTGAAGGTAATGAAGTAATTACGAAATCACCAAAAGAACTTATTATTTTGTAATATACAGGAGGATTTTTTTACATGATTTCAGTAAACGATTTTCGTACAGGTTTAACAATTTCAGTGGACAATGCCCTTTGGCAAGTAATGGATTTCCAACACGTAAAGCCAGGTAAAGGTGCTGCATTCGTTCGCTCTAAACTACGTAACCTTCGCACAGGATCTGTTCAAGAGAAAACATTCCGTGCAGGTGAAAAAGTAGAAAAAGCACACATCGAAAACCGTCGTATGCAATACTTATACGCGAGCGGTGAGTCTCACGTATTTATGGATAACGGAACTTACGAGCAAATCGAACTTGGTGAAAACCAAATCGAGCGCGAACTTAAATTCCTAAAAGAAAACATGGAAGTATCTATTATGACATACCAAGATGAAGTACTTGGTGTTGAACTTCCGAACACAGTTGAATTAAAAGTGTCAGAAACAGAGCCTGGTATTAAAGGCGATACAGCTTCTAACGTAACAAAACCAGCTACATTAGAAACTGGTCTTGTTGTACAAGTACCAATCTTCATTAACGAAGGCGAAATGCTTATCATCAACACTGGTGAAGGTAAATACGTTTCTCGTGCATAGTAGAAAAGCACTCGTGATCATCACGAGTGCTTTTTTTTATAGGAAATAGGGTAGATAGTAAATAGCAGTGATAATAAAACTAACTAAAATAAGTGAAAGAGTACCCGCCATATATGGAGTGAAAACAATTTGAAATGGTTTTATTTCGCCAGTCTCAACGCCAGTCAGTGTTTTACTTATTGCGTGATCCGTAATGTTGTTTCTATGAGTATTCATAATAATTAACCACATAATTGCAAATATCGCTAAACTACCAAGGAAAAAGGTCTCCATAAATGACCAACCGACCAATTTTGAAAAAAGATAAATAAGAGCTAATTCTACTACGACTGTTAAACTAATTTTTACTACCTTCATATTTTTCCTTCTCCTTTTGTAGGTCTAGCCAATTTAGAAATTTTTCACGTGACACGACATGTAGTACACAAGAAGATTTTACTTCATTCTCTAAGGCAGAATGTTCACCAGGGAATCTATCTTCCACATGCAATGAAATATAAGGCAGTTTTTCTTGTGCTTTTAACGAGCGGACATTATTCGTTTTAGCTCCAGCAAATACGTAGGAAAGTTGTAAGTCCAAAAAAGCAATTTTAAAGATTTCTTTTTTAGCAGCCTCATTATATCCTTTTCCCCAGTATGGATAGCCGAGCCAACTACCAATGTGAGATTGTTTCTTCTCATAATTAATATGTTTAAGTGTGGTGAGACCAATTATTTCGTTTTCTTCATTTACAATCATTCTCGATAAAGACCTCTTTTGGCGCTCTTCTTCTATTGCGAAAAGAAGAAATGCTTTCGTGTCTTCGATCTTTTCTACTTTTATTCCTAATGCATTTTTTATGTGTGGATCACTTGATAGCTTGAAAATCACATTTGCATAGCGTAAATCGAGTGGTACTAAAGTAACGTGTTGCATCGTCTATACCCCTTTTAAATTAAATATACCATAAAATAATAGGAATATTCAGATTTAATAAAAGTGTTAGAGAAAAGTTATGTTTTTAATTCTGAAATAGACAACCCCTGCATATGGTTGTACAAATATATTCTTTTTTGGAATGTAGCAATAGTAACCGTTATGGGAGAAGGTGGGAGAATGAAACAGTGGCTAGCGGCAATGGAAACATCCGTGCTTGTAATGGGGTTACTTCGGTTGTTTTCAGGTAGCGCGGAAATATTCGCCGCTTTGCTTATGCTTTATGTGAATGATGCGAAGAAAGCATTGTTTATAAATGGTATGTTGGCGTTTGTTGGACCGACCGTATTAATTTTAACAATGACAATAGGCATAGCGAGTGTGGCAAGTGAGATTTCTTTCTTGAAACTCTTTTTTCTAGCGCTTGGAATTGGCTGCATTTTTATCGCGTTGTTGAAATAGTAAGTCGAGTATAGTGGGGAGAAGCTGATGAAAGAAGTATTAGAAGTTTTACCGAAAACGATGAAGCAGCTAGTGGAAAGTTGTAAGCAATACGATGCTCTAGAGGAAATTCGTGTTCGAATTGGAAGACCGCTAGAGTGTATTGCTCATGGCGAAGTGTTTTTTTATGACTATATCGTTACAGCAGAGGATGCCATTTACTTATTGAATAAGTTAAGTCAATTCTCAATTTATACGATGGAAGAGGAATTAAAACGTGGGTATGTGACACTTCGAGGAGGACATAGAATCGGCTTAGCTGGAAAAGTCATTACAGAAAAAAGCGCAGTGAAAATGATTCGAGATGTCTCTTCCTTTAATATTCGTATCGCTCGTCAAAAAATAGGAATTGCTGAACCACTTTTGCCGTATTTGTATGAATCACGATGGTTAAACACGATGGTAATTGGCCCACCGCAAACGGGGAAAACAACACTTTTAAGAGATGTAGCACGTTGCATGAGTCAAGGTGTAAGTGCTTCGAAAATTCCTTCTTGTAAAGTGGGGATTGTTGATGAGCGGTCAGAAATTGCAGGCTGCGTGAAAGGTATTCCGCAATATGACTTCGGCACACGAGTAGATGTGTTAGACGCATGTCCAAAAGCTGAAGGAATGATGATGATGATTCGTTCTATGAGTCCAGATGTTTTGATTGTAGATGAAATTGGACGTAAAGAAGATAGTGAAGCAATTATGGAGGCGGTGCATGCTGGGGTTCAGCTTTTTATAAGCGCACATGGATTTTCTTATGATGATGTTGTGAAACGTCCATCACTAAAAGCGGTGCTGGAGCTCGGTATATTTGATAGGTTTGTGGAGCTATCAAAAGCAAGAGGGCCAGGAACAGTTATGCAAGTAAAAGATAAATATGGAAAATCGGTATTACCTCATAGAAAGGCTGAGGGCGTATGGTGAAAATATTTGGTGCAGTGTTAATCGTTGCGGTCAGCACCTTTTTCGGATTTTCATACGCTAAAAGATACAGTGAGAGACCAAGGCAACTTAGATTATTAAAAGCGGCACTTCAATCATTAGAGGCAGAAATTATGTATGGGCACACACCTTTGTCTGAAGCTGCCGAGCGATTAGTGAAACAAATGCCTAAGCCGTTAAATTGGATATTTCAAAGTTTTGCTAGAAGGCTAGAAGGCGGAGAACAAACAGTAAGAGAAGCTTGGATAGATAGTTTGAAAGAAAATTGGAAGCTAACAGCATTTCAACAAACTGAGTACGAAATTTTGCAGCAATTTGGCGAAACGCTCGGACAACATGATCGAGAATCACAACAAAAACATATTCGCTTATGTATTACACATTTAGAGAGAGAAGAAGAGGAAGCGAAAGCATTACAACTGCAATACGAAAAAATGATCAAGAGCTTAGGGGTACTAGCGGGTCTACTTATCGTAATTTTACTGCTATAGGAGGGAGAAAGGCGATGTCCATTGATGTTGGATTAATATTTCAAATCGCCGGAATCGGCATTGTTTTAGCTTTTATTCATACCGTACTAAAAGAATTAAAGCGAGAGGATATTGCAAATTGGGTTATCCTTGTCGGTTTTGTCGTTATTTTATTTCATGTGGCATTTTTAATTAATACGCTATTCGACAAGATTAAGAGTGTCTTTCTCTTCCAGTAAAGGAGGCGGTTCGAATCGAAATTATACAAATTGTCGGATTAGGCCTCGTTGCTACGTTTTTAGCAGCTGTATTGAATCAGCATAAATCTAGCATTACGTCGTTATTTATTGTGTTCGTAGGTAGCGTGATGTTTCTTCTTTTAATTGATCAAATTCACTCTATTTTACAAATGATTGAGAGAGTAGCGAGTGAAGCAAAAGTTAGCAACGTATATGTAGAAACGTTGCTAAAAATTATTGGAATTGCTTATATTGCTGAGTTTGGAGCACAAATTACAAAAGATGCAGGGCAGGGGGCAATCGCTTCGAAAATTGAATTAGCTGGAAAAATCTTAATTTTAGTAATGGCGATTCCTATTTTGACGGTTGTCATTGAAACTATTCTCGGATTTTTACCGACGGGATAAGGGGGAGTGAATGTTGAGGGGGTTTGGAGCTAAGCTGCTATTTGCTTGCTTCCTTTTCTTTTCTTTACCGGTTGTTGTACAAGCTTCTCCTGTAGAAACAAACGTCGTTGATCAACAATTGGATAAGCTCGGAATTGAAGATGTGAAGCAATTTTGGGACGGGCTTGTTACAAAATATGGAGGTTATTTACCAGAGAGTCAAAAAGGTAGTTTTATGGAGTTTGTAAAGGGAGAAAAAGAAATTTCTATAAAAGAGTGGATGCTAGGTTTATTAAAGTATTTATTTCACGAGCTTGTTGCAAATGGGAAGCTGCTGGGAACGCTCATTATGCTTACAATTTTTAGTGCATTGTTGCAATCACTGCAATCTGCATTTTCAAAGAGTAGTGTAAGTAAAATTGCGGATGCAGTTGTATATATGGTACTTATTATTTTCGCTTTAAATAGTTTTTATGTCGTCATGACATATGCAAGAGAAACGATACAAACAATGGTAGATTTCATATTAGCGCTATTGCCAATCTTGCTTGCACTCATAGCAACTGGAGGTGGTGTTGTATCTGTATCGTTTTTTCATCCGATTATCATCTTTTTAATGAACACGAGCGGGCTTTTGATGAATTATATCGTTCTACCACTTTTATTACTTGCAACGATATTAAGTATTGTAAGTACGATGAGTGATCAATATAAAGTTACGAAATTGTCCAAGCTTCTGCAAAACGTTAGCGTTGGGATTATCGGTATTTTTTTAACGATTTTTTTAGGGGTATTATCTGTACAAGGAACAGCGACAGCTGTTGCTGATGGAATAGCTGTGAAAACTGCTAAATTTGTAACAGGGAACTTTATTCCCGTAGTAGGAAGAATGTTTACAGAGGCGGCGGATACTGTTATTAGTGCATCGGGATTATTAAAAAACACAGTCGGAATTATCGGGCTCGTCATTCTATGCTTAATTGTTGCTTTTCCAGCGATTCAAATTTTTTGTATCGCGTTTATTTATAAATTCGCAGCAGCAGTATTACAGCCAGTTGGCAGCGGAGCAATTATTCAATGTTTAGATATTATCGGGCGAAGCATCATTTATGTATTTGCTTGCTTAGCTATCGTATCATTTATGTTCTTTTTAAGTATCACAATTATTATTGCTGCGGGGAACATTACACTTATGATGCGGTAGGAGGTGAAGGGTATGCAATTTGTTACAGAGTGGATTAGAAATATTATCGTTTTTTTACTCTTAGCGACAATGCTTCATCTTATTCTTCCAAATTCAAATTTGCAAAAGTACGTTAAATTCGTTGTAAGTCTATTATTAGTTGTTTTAATCTTAACGCCCCTTTTTAAACTACTGCAAACAGATGTGAATGAAGTAATCGCAAATTTTAATGAAGAGAAGTACGTAGCAGAAGGATCTG
Organism: Bacillus cereus group sp. N6; assembly: GCF_016483705.1. NCBI lineage: Bacteria > Bacillati > Bacillota > Bacilli > Caryophanales > Bacillaceae > Bacillus > Bacillus cereus group sp. N6. The sequence goes on along the minus strand of NZ_JAEHBI010000063.1, from coordinate 1,898 downwards.
TAAAAAATTCAATAGATTCGAAGAAAAAAGAAATACAAGCTCTAACACGTGCATATAGTTTAGAAGAGATGGCTACCAAAATGAAAAAAGAAGTAGGAAAAGAATTCGAGAAAAAGTATGGTATGACAGTCTCTGAAATACAAATAGTTGCAGCGGAAAGTACAGCGGAAGTAAAGTCAGCAAAAGATATTCAAACTGTTGTTGTGACGTTGAAAGAAAAAGAACGTAGTAAAAATGATGCAATCGAAACAGTAAAACCAGTTGAAATTAACACGAAGGAACCTCCGAAAAAAGTAGAAGAAACGAATGTGGAAATGAAAGATTTCTTTTCAAGCAGATGGCAACTAGAGAATAAACAAATCCAAGTTCAAATGGAAGGGAGGACAGGTAGAGTAAATGGACAATAAAGATAAAAATTCGAAGTTCTCATTTTTTCGAAACTTATTGAATGGGGATGAAAAAGAAAGCAATGAGAAGGGAAAAAAGATAACACCTAAGTTTTTACTTGTCCTACTCATACTTGGGATTTTGCTTATGTTTTCTAGTAGTCTTTTTTCAAGTAAAAAAGAAGAAGTACCTGTATTTGAAGAACAAAAAACGCAAAACCAAGAAAAAGACGTACCAACTTTTGGACAAAAAAATAATGATAGTATGTCAAATGTAGAAAAGTATGAAAAAGCGTATGAACAAGAATTAAAAGCAGCTTTAGAAGAAATAGCGGGAGTAAAAAATGTAACGATTAAAGTAAATTTAGATTCATCTGAAGAAAAAATATTAGAAAAAAATACAGTGAAACGTTCACAAACAACAGGTGAAACAGATAAAACAGGCGGTCAGAGGAAAGTAGAAGATGAGTCCCTTGATGAAAAGACCGTCATTATACGTGAAGGGGATAAAGAAACTCCCGTTGTTTTACGAACAGAGAAACCGAAAGTGCGAGGTGTTCTTGTCGTAGCAAAGGGAGTGGATAATATACAAGTTAAAGCGATGGTAAAAGAAGCTGTCATACGGCTGCTAGATGTACCAGCCCATCGCGTTTCAGTTTCACCGAAAAATTGATAGGGAGGAAATAAAGTGTTAAAAAAACAAACGGTTTGGCTATTAACGATGTTAAGTTTAGTTGTTGTACTATCTGTTTATTACGTAACAACTCCTGACAAAATGAATACAGCATCGCCGGCAACAGGTGAAAAGATTGGACAAGAAAAACAAGGTACTGACAAAGCAGTAACAAATGAAGCACCTAAAGAAACGCCAAAAAAAGAAAATACAAGCAAGGAAACATCAAATAAAGAAACAAATAAAGAAACAGACAAAAAAGAGAGTGCTAACAAAGAAACAAGTAAAAAAGATGCTAACGTAACAGTTCAATCAAGTGATGAAAATTTCACAGCGTTACGTATGCAAATGGAAGATCAGCTAAGTGAACAAAAATCAAGATTACAAGAAGTCATGAATTCAGCAAAATCTTCAGCAACAGAAAAGAGTAAAGCGAAAGATAATTTTGATGCAATTACTACAATGGAAACGAAGCAAGAATTACTTGAGACAGTGATTAAGTCTCAAGGAGGATATAAAGATGCCCTTGTAAGAGCTGATGGAACTGACATTAAAGTAACTGTGAAAGCAGCAAAGCATTCACAAAAAGAAGCGAATAAAATTATACAGCTTGTAAGAAGTGAAGGCGGATCAAAAGATGTAGGTGTGAAATTTGATCCACCAACAAAATAAAAACTAATAATCCGCGGGGGAATCCCTCGCGGATTATTAGTTTTTACGAATCGGATTGTTTGAAAATAGTTATAGAAAAAAAGCTATCATTTTGAAGTGACCCCTAAAAGTTAGACACGGTTATTTCATTAGGCAGCTTGATAAAAGTGAGTCCGGTATTGCACCGG
>NZ_JAEHBI010000062.1:0-22021 GCF_016483705.1 Bacillus cereus group sp. N6 | reverse complement strand
GTTGGTGTGTTCAAATAACTTTGAAGATTGCTTTTGTAATTTTCCTTGCCCTGTTTCCTGTTTTGGGCTTTCTATGACACTTGTTGTCTGCGAAAATTGTTTTTGTTCAGTTGTTTCAAATATTTTATTTAGTACCTTTGGGGTACTTTCTTGTTGCTGAAATCCCTGGTTGGTGTGTTCAAATAACTTTGAAGATTGCTTTTGTAATTTTCCTTGCCCTGTTTCCTGTTTTGGGCTTTCTATGATACTTGTTGTCTGCGAAAATTGTTTTTGCTCAGCCGTTTCAAACGTTTTATTTAGTACCTTTGCGGTACGTTCTGGTTGCTGTAATTCCTGACTGGTATGCTCAAATAATTTAGAAGATTGCTTTTGCAATTTCCCTTGATCTGTCTCTTGCTGTGGACTGTCTATAGTGTTTATAATTTGTGAAAACTGCTTTTGCTCAGCTGTTTCAAACGACTTATTCAGTACCTTTGCGGTATTTTCTGGTTGATGAAATTCTTGGCTAGTGTGCTCAAATAATTTAGAAGATTGTTTTTGCAATTTCCCTTGATCTGTCTCTTGTTGTGGACTGTCTATAGTACTTGTAGTTTGCGAAAACTGTTTTTGCTCAGCTGTTTCATAGTTCCTGTCTACTACCTGTACCGCACTTTCTTGAGGTTGAAATTCTTGGCTGGTGTGCTGTGATTGTTTAAATGATTCTTTTTGCAGTTTCCCTTGATCTGGTTCTTGTTGCGGGCTTTCAATGACATTTTTAATTTGTGAGATTTTTCTCTGCTCTGCTGTCTCAACGTTTTTATCTAATTCCTTCATAGCATTCTCTTGTTGCCGAAAATTACTATTTGATTGATTGGATGTTTTTTTTCTAATCAAGTTTCAGCAGCCCCCTCATCACTCATTTACGGTTGCCCTTAAATGCTTAATTTCCTCTGGCTTTGTTGTCATAACCGGATATAAGGAATTATTTTTAGGGAACTTATCTTTAAATGGTAAGATGACTCCTGAATAAACAATTAAGCCTTCTCCTTCTTTAGAGTTAGTTATATAGTTTGCTTGATAATCACTAATACCAAATTTACTTTGTAAAATTCTTCTATCACTTTGTGCTTGATTTAAAAGATAAACAAAGTCTGTATTATCAATGATTGTTTCAATCTTTGGACTTGATAATAAATCTTTAACATTTTGCGTCATACCTGTTGGTATACCGCCCCATTTTCTAAATCTTTTCCAAAACTCCACACTATAATTTGCTGTTTGTTCTTCTGCTAAAAGTTTGTGGAATTCATCCATGTAATACCATGTTTTCTTATCTTGATTACGGTTTGTCGTTACTTTGTTCCAAACGTGATCCTGTAGGACTAACATACCTAACTCTCGTAAGTTAGAACCCAACTCTTTAATATTGAAACAAATCAAACGATTATTAACATCAATATTTGTAGGATGATTAAATACATTTAATGAACCGTGAACATATAATTCTAATGCATCTGCTAATTCTTGACCCTCAGCTCTCTTGGTATCAACTAAAGCATTATATAAATCCCCTAAAAGCGGTATGTTCTCAGGTGTTGAATTTTCAAGATAAGAACGATAAATAATACGAACACATTTATCTACGATTGTTCTTTGTTTTGCTGTTAATCCCCATTTGCCCCCTGCAACTACTTCCATCATGGTAAGTACGAACTCCGACTTGTAGGCAATTGGATCTTCTCCATCCCCGTATTCTAATGAAATATCTAAAGGATTAATATGTCGTTTTGAATTGACAGATATTTTAATTACTTCTCCACCTAGCCTGTAAACAAATGGGGTATATTCCGCCTCTGGATCGCAAATTAAAATATCATCTATAGTTCTCAAGAAGGTATCTATTATTTCCCGTTTTGAAGAAAATGATTTCCCTGAACCAGGTGTACCTAAAACCAATCCATTTGGATTTTTTAGAGATTTTCTGCTGACTTGAATCAGGTTATTACTTAAGGCATTCAAGCCGTAATATACAGGCTCTTGTGCTTCTTGATATAGCTCTAGTGTCGTAAATGGAACGAATATAGCAGTAGATGAGGTTGTCAGTCCCCGCTCTAAATCTGTTTCATTAATGTTTTCACCAAGTGGTAATGCACTAATTAAAGCTTTTTCTTGCTGTAGTTTCAGTTTTTTCAATGTACAATTTTGCTTTTGAGCGACAGAATTCAATCTAAAGATTGCATTATCTAAATTTTTACGAGTATTTTCAAAAACTATAATTGTAAAGGTTAAATAGAAATATTTTTCGTTTTCCCTTTGTAAATCTTTTAAGATTTTTCTACTCTCTTCAACGTGATAATTTAAATCTGTCGGAAGAATATCCATGTCATAACCACTACGTAGGGCCTTTTTTTGTTCTTCGATTTTAATACTATCCAGGTCAGACGCTTTTGATTTAACCATTTTGACAGCCTGTTGTTGCCCAAGACTACGAATGTGCATACTAACAAGTATTTCAAGGTCTAAATCTATAAAGTCTGCTAGAACTCGGTCTGATAATTCCGTTGCATCAATTTTTAAATGTAAAGCAGCCGCATACTTGTTATTTACTTTAAATTCATCTGCATGGGACTCAAAATCTATGTTTTTAGGTGCAATCAAATCTTTAGTTGTTCCACCACTTAATTGTTCCTTTGATAAATTCTCTAATTCGATATAGTGTTTAGAATTATTATTTAACAGGTAATTAATTATTGACAATCGTTCAATACCATTTAATTCTTCTACTCCTACGCCTAATGTTTTAAAGTGATCTCTGATATTTTCTTCAATACTTGCTAAACGTCTAACGGCATTATCATAAGTTTCATCTGTGATTGAAAAAACCAAGTACTTATTTCGAACAATACCATTATTTCCTTTTTTTCTTTGTTCCTCTAAGAATGAAAAGTATTCTTCTTGCATTGTTTCAAAATCTTCAATATTACTCATGCTTTTGCTGTACTCAAGCACTTCCTCATTCTCTTCAACATTCATGCGATAATTGATAAAGCAAAATTGAATTTTAATCGTGTCATCGAATGAGTTTAGTAGTGTACTATATTGTGCGAAAATCCTTTGTTTTATTTCATCTTGTGATAATTGATACGATATATCCGAAAAGCGAATCATTCTGTTATATGTTTTCTGTCCAATATGACAAACCCCATTCGGATACATTTTGTTGTAATTTAATGTTTCTTGTGTGGTTTTTCTTATTGGCCGTTTTGAATCAATTAGTTTTTGCAACGCCTGAAACAGATTTAGTTTTTCTAACCTTGCGTTTTTCATTCATCATATTCCTTTCTACCGCAACTTTAACGTTTCTTTTTGATACTTTAAAGTATCTATTTTGTGGATTCAGATATTTATATTCTACATACAGCTTAATCCACGTTTCAGCAGGCATACCATCTTTGGTGAAAATTGTAGCGAAAATCGCTGGGCATGCTGTAAAGAAAAGACCATATAAAGCAACATCCACACTAAAGCTTTTTAGTAAGAAAAATACTGGTAAACCTAGCGCTAAAGCGATTGTAAATCCTATTAATTGCCTTTTGGTTAATCCCAAAAACAATTTAGATTTTATGCTCTTTAACTCTTTGGGAATAGATACAACGAAATTGTTATTCATTCTTATCTAACCCCCTCCTAAGTTGACTCGGCATATCTTTTAAAAATTTTAACTCCTCTATAAATAAGGCGTTGTGTACTACCTTTTTACTTGGAAAAATAATTTTTAAAAAGATAAATATAAATGTAAATGTCCAAAGAGCAAGAAGTATCATATTAAATACACCTAGTACACTAAGAGTTTTTAAATCATCTGTAACAGTTTTTGATGTTGAATATTCGTATAAATCTTCAGCGTTACTCACAATTAAATGTATCTCAAACAATGTTATTATTAATGTTATTAAAGACATTACACCAAACGTAATTAATAATTTTTTATTTTTATTGAACCATAGCTTCATCTACATTGCCCCCACTACAGATTTAGCAAGCGTATGTGTTCTAGTTAACGTGACTACTAGAATAGCCATTGAAACAATCATTAACATTAATCCGTATAGCCCTGATCCTTCGGTAGTTATTAAGCTACTTGCCTTTTCAAGTAGTCCAGCGTATACAACTAGACAGACTAACATGAAATATCCCTGAAGCATTAGAGCCAATAAGTTTTTAACGTACGATTGCCCGATACTTCCAATCCAATCACGATTTAAAAACGTTGCAAAAGGAAGTGGAGCAACTGAAATATAAAGCATAATTGTAACGATACGACTCCAAGCTACTAAATAGATAATCCCACTCATAACGAATGTTATGACTAAGGCAATACCCGAAACAAACCACATTGACATAGCAGATCCTACATCTCCTTCTTCTATTGAACCAACAATGTTCTCTTTTATAGAATCAGGTATCTTTAATGCCGAGGCTGGCACATGATTTGTTATCCATTTACCGAGATCAAATACAGCAAGTGTTATATCAAAAGCGTTAGTTAACAATAAAATCATTGCGCTTGTTTTAATGATTAAAAACATTAATTGTCCCGTCTCAAAATCGCCACCACGATTTTTTTCAACAACTAGTTGATATAGCTCATAACAAAACACATATGTTAAAATCAGCCCCGCAACGGGCAATATGGCGGTGTCAGATATTATCCTCAGGTTATCGACAATCGTTTGAGAAAACTCTGTTGGCGTTTCTGAAACATTTGTTTGAACTGTATCAACGCTTTTTTGGAACAATTCAGTAATCATATCCAGGAAGCTCTTCGTACTCCCCATAAGCATGTCAAAAAAGAAATTCGTTATGCCCTTTATGATGTCGTCTAACATTCGTCCACCTCGTTTAATTCAAATCAATATAAACAAGTTTATTTGTCTTATTTATTTTTTGAACGATTTTTAGTTGTAAGCTTTTATTTTTAGCGTATCTATTCGGAATCGCTAATAATATTTTTCCTGATTGTTCAAAAGTCGATTTTGCTCTATGATCGGCGGTAATATATGTTTGCTGGTATTCTAAAAATTCATTTTCACTAGCTAATTCATTTTCACCTATTACAAGTCCTGAACCCACGTTTAATAAATAGCCTTCGTATGGATTACTTCTTGCTTTTTCATTTATTTCATGTTTCATGTTAATGATTAGTAGTTTAAAATCATTTTTGGGGTTTAAACTTTTTTTACTTACATAATCGTTATAACGATCCCGAAAATCAAGTTCAGATGATTGATCAAAATCTTTCATTTCAACATTCGTAATACTACGAGTGAATGTAACTTTTTGCCCTTCAATTTTATAGTTGTTATTTTCAAAAATATTGACTGGCAAGTGTACGGATTCATTCTTTTTGACACTTTTTATTGGTGTCTGCTGGTGTTCTGTTACACGATTGTCCTTTGGCTCGCTACAAGCTCCTAACAGAGACACTGAAACGAGTATAAATAAAGCCCTTTTAGTTATCTTCAGTTTCGTTACCTCCCATCCTCGGTCCTACCGCCTTGCGCTACGCTACAGTTGCTACACCCGTTATTTGCAAACATTTCCTGCTCGCAAGCTCACGATAAATCTTCACAAACAACAGGTTCATGTAAGGCTCTCTTTTCTTCTACCATAGGCGTCTTGGCATAGTTACGATGGGTTTTGTTTGTTCCATTGCTTCTTTTGTGTAAGAATTCTTGCAATCTTTTCAGTCCTTCTGCGAATGCACCCTCAGGGTCTATTACATATACCTCACCTTGCTGCTTAACACAGCCATACATCAACTCCGTGCACTTTTGTTGTCCCATACCCCTAAGTGCTTTCATTTTCATATTTTCTGTCCTTGTACATATTCATCTACAATCTGTAGAGTAAGATGCATCGCTTCCTCAGGAATCTGTCCATCAAACCGCTTCATAACTTGGTAAAATGGATGACTCTCATGTAATACGTCCATAATATGAGAGCATATATAGGGGTTCTTTTCCATTTGTGTATAGAACATTTGCAAATCTGCTAAGAATCCCTTTTCTTTCGGAAACATACGCAGATACAATATCGTACTTGCTAAAAAATCTACCACTGTGTCTTTCCAAACAGTCGCCTGTTCCAAAGTCTGATACGTCTTACTAGAAAGCACCAACTCTTCTGCATATCAGTTTAACTCTTGCATTAAGTAGAACTTTCTACCTCTCCCAGGTTTTCCAAAGATTAAGTTGTTTTTCTTCACTTCCCCTGTCACCTCTGGTAAAGTAAACGGATTGATGTACATCCCCTCTATACTTTGTGTCAAAAACATGACCAAATACCCCTTTCATCGTTTTATTTTTTTATATCATTAAACAGAAATATAAAGTATTATTAAAAAGTAGATTCATCTAAGTCCATATGAAAATCAAATATTTCCATCACTGCTTTAGGCACTTCTATAAAACTCGCAATGATTCGAATGTGACGAGCTTGTAGTTCTTCTAGCAATGCAACAAACTCCTTTGGGTTCTGATTGTACCACTTATTCCCTTCATCTATACATACCACATCTCAATGCAAACAGGCTTCTCGTTCTTTTACATCCAGTAATGCGGAATCTTGTGAAGAAAGACAAATGACTTCTACAGCGTCTACCTTCTCGCCATACGCTCGATATTCTCCATCTCCATCCAAAATCATTACTTTGGTACTCACTAGGTTCTGATAGGATACGAACTGTTTCATGGCCAGCGTTTTTCCTTTCCCCACCCCACCTTTAATCAGGATATTTCCGTTTTGAGAAAATTCAGTATACTTATGGTACATACCATGTTCCAGGAGAATCGCTGTTAGTGTGTCAATTATCCCGCTTCTTATTTTATGTTCTGAAGAGGCAAGTCTCTTAAAGATGTGATAGGATGAGTGATTTTCCTCCATTGACCTCATAAATTCTGTTATATATCCCTCTTGTTCCTTTACCTTTTGTAGCAAATCTACCGTTTGTTTCACATCCATGTACAAGAGTTCTCCACTCTTTTTTTGAATATACATCATACAGCCTGCTAATAATTTAATAGCGGATTCTACCCAAAACCCTTCCCGTTCTCCTGGTTTAACAAAGGTTCTCGCAATTGCCATTGCCTGACTATATTCCGAAATATCACTTCGATTCATTCCCATTCCTTCTCCAGATTTACCAACTACAAATTGATTACGCCTCATTTTTCTCCCTACTTTCTATTTGTTATTGAAAATCATGTATTCTCCCTACCGATCCAGCACTTTCTCGGTAAAATAAGCACAACTTTGTGCAGAGTAATTATCCCGATTATCAAATAGCTCTCGGTAGTGCACCATCATGCCCATCCATTCTTCTTTTGAAATTTCCTGTGCTTCGGAATAACCGATTCCTACAGCTTTGGCATACGAATCAATTGTCCATTCTATGGTATACCCACTACCTTCTAATAAACGTTGGTTTCGTTCAAATGATACAATGGCTTCTTTGTCAAACGAACATCTTACTAATTCTGTTAGGTAACAAGATTCTCCATTTTTTAAGAGAAGACGTTGATCTGTCAATTCCTTCCCATCAAACAATCGCTCCTGTTCGTTTGGTATGAATACATAGTCATATCCTAATCGATATTTCACCACTTATACTTCATCCTTTCTTTGACTAATTGTGGTTACTTTGGCTGTACAGGTGTTGGAAGATTCCCATCGTACTAGCCCCTTAATATATGTGTTTAGTTTTCAAAAACCAGTAATTCCATTTGAAATGTTAGTTTTTTTTACTATAATGAATAAAGAATAATAAATTTGGTACTATTATTAATTTGTTTTCTATTGCTTTTTCACTTTATAATAAGTAGGAATAAAAAAATGCTCTACTGGCTTATTAAAAGCTTCTGAAATTGCCTTAGCACGAATTGCATTGACGCCCACATTTCCTTTTTCGATAGCATACAATACTTGGGGTCTTATATTTAATTGTCTACCTAATTGCAATAAAGACAGTTTTTTGGCGTTACGTTCTTGTATTAACATTAACTTCAAAAACCTCCTTTCTTTGTAACTATTGCTAAGTATACATCACTTTTTAAGTGATGTATAGTATAAAATACTAAATTTTTATTACAAATTACTAAAAGCCTGAAAATAACAACGGGACGCTAGGTTTAACTCTGTTTTTTTACTACGACAAAATATCAACTTAATATATGAAAGGATGTTTTAACTTGCCTATTTTCAATGACCGCTTAAAAAAACTTCGACAACAACAACGTTGGACAATGAAGGAATTAGCTGAAGAAATAAATAAATTTGTAGATTCACCCTTTAGTGTTTCTTCTGTTTCCAATTGGGAAAATAAAGGTTCGGAACCTCCTTATAATATTCTATGTGCTATTGCTAAAGCGTTTAATGTTAGTTCTGATTATTTAATAGGGCTTAGTGATCAAGAAACTAATACTAATATCCCTTCTTTACAATCAAATGAAAATACAAAAAAGGAAATTCAATCAACAATCAAAACAGATCAAATACAACAAGATATACAGGTAAAAGTCCAACACATCCAGGAGCAACTTAGCGTTTTATCGCCGGAAAAAAAAGAACTGTTAGATAAAGAATTAATTGAATACCTAAATTTTTTCGATTATAAATACAATATGCTATACAAAGAATTCTTAAGCTTCACTAATTATATACAACGAGAAATACACGCTCCTTAAGGATCAGGGCGTGTATTTCTCCACATTATAATAACATTTAATAATAAGCTTCTGAGTAAAAAATACTATTTTATAGATTGCTATTCCATAATAATAGAGATAAAATAGAGACGTGCTATTTTTATTTCAAATAAAATACACAAAATAAAAAACCCTACTTCTCAGACCCTTTTAATTGATATCTCAGTTTGGCGGCTGAATCAATTAAAAAATCACACTGGGAAAGCAGGGGGTTTATCGCAACATATTTAATTACAATGAAATTATATCATATGTTAAATATGTTGTGAATAAAAAAACCTCTGTTTTCCAACATTTTCTGTTTGATGAGTGGGAATACTATAGGAGGTTTTTTTATGGAAACTGGTTTTGAAAACCTAGCCGCTATTGATCTAACTAGCAATATTCATTTGGACAAACGAACTTTCAAGACAAACATGAAATTTAGCAAAAAAAATAAAACATCAAAATACCTCATGCATGGGCCAAAATTTTTTGATGAGCTTCGTATATATTTAATCAAAAATAACGAGCTTGGAAAATTTGCTTTGCCTTCATCCGCATTAGCCACTTACATTTTACTTCACTATAAGGTAAATGATTTAGGGCGACTTCCTCGCGATTTCAAACTATCTACTATCGCGAACGAATCCGATATCCCCTATACAACTATTCATACAGGTTTCCAAGCTTTACTTCATTCTGGACTTGTTAGAGAAATTTTTATTAACGGGAAAATTCCAGTGTATGAAATTTGCAACTATGCAAGATTCAATCGTACAGCAAAGGAAACAAAAGATAATGATGGAAAACTTTCATATTTTCGAATCCCTAACTTATTGTTAGAGACTTCTATTTTAAAAGAATTAGTTTCCCATCGTGACAGCAAAGGTATTATTGAATTTTTAAACCTATGCACTCACTTCACTCATCAACTTGAATATAGCAAAAATTCTGTTGAAGATTATTATTGCACTCGCAACATGGACGGCTTAAAGGAACGTTTAGGGCGAAATGCAAAAAAAGTTCGTAACTACTTGAAAATTATCTCACCAGTTTTCAAATTTGATGCTGCTATAAAAAAGGTTAGAAACCCAAAGAAAGGACGGATAGCTCGTATACGTGAAAAGATCCAACAAATCGTTATCACTAAATTTACGGTTAGTATGAATCCTGCATGTGTGATTGAAAATGACCGAGCTGAAATTAGACAAACTGAAGCTAAAATGCGTAAAGAAGCAACAGCCCGTCTTGAATCCATTGGCATAGCATTAACCAATAAAGATCGTAAAGACATTGTTGTTTCTTATAAAGGAGAAGTATCACGAATCGCTACATATATTAAAAACAAACAACTTCGTGATGATTTTATGACGTATACCATGAGTTATGCAATGGATCAATGTGAAAGTTTCTTAGCACTTGGAGAAAAAATAAAATCAATCGGTGGCATGATACGAGCAAAACTGCGTGAATCGTTTATTCCATGGGCGGAACGATATTTAGACGATGATACGCGTCATGCACTTGTACTGGAACTCATTTCTCATGATATTGATGTACCTGATGCATTCCGACTTACTTAAATTTTAAAAATGAATAGATTATGAGCCTTGTTCAAAAAATCACTAAGGACAAGGCTATTTGTCATATTGAAATTTAATAGATATTCCTCTTATTACTTTATTAATCTAAAAACAGTAAGTTTGATTTTCCTCCTCCCTACTGTTTTTTATGTTTTCATATACAAAATTACGCTAAAATACTTGTGGAATTGTTAATAACTTAATAACTTAATTGTGTAAACCTTAATAAATTATTTTAAAGCTTGTATAGAACTGAATAATATGTAGCTATACTTATGGAAAAGTTAGTATTTCGATTCGAGTTTTCAGACAACTCTTGTATCCTCAGAGCTACAAGAGTTTCCACGGTTTTCTTTTCATCTATATAGTATTTGTATCTTTATATAATTATTGAACTTTTTATATAATTATTGAAATTATTACTTAATAAATGAATCTATACATAAATACGTGAAAAATTAATAAAATCTCTATTCTTTAACACATTTAAAATTTATAGGGAATCCTGACAACCCTAGTAAATCGAATTAAAACTTTTAGGGAAACTTGACTAGTTTTAGGGATGCACAAGGGTTTTCAAAAACCCCCTAGAATTGCTACAGCAACTCACCTAATCTTTAAATCTCACATTAGGAGTTGATTGTATGAGTCAAGTAATCTCATTACAACGTCCACAACGTCCATTAAACAGTTCGGACGTTGTAAAGGTCCTAAACATCCCTGCAAGCACGTTGCGGACGTATACAGGACACTTCAGACACTTTGGACACAGTTTTAGTAAAAAAAATGGCCGAATTTTGTATTCATCGCATGATCTACAGCTTTTTCAAAGGATGATTCAGTTACATGAGCAAAGTTTTGGAACAATACCTGAATGTGTTGTAAACGTCTTAAACGTCCAAAATAACGTTGTAGACGTCCACAACGTTTTAAACAATGTGGAGGACACAGCGGACAACGTGGACAAACAACTTAAACAATTTGAAGATAACATTGCTCCAATTGATACAGTAAATGAATTAGCGAAGATTAAAGAAGAAATGAAGGAATTGCGAAAGTATATTGATGAAAGTATAAAAAAACGGGATCAACTATTAATACAAACATTACGAGAAGTATTAGAATCTAAACAAACAAAGCACAAAAAGAAACGATGGTGGCAATTCTGGAAGTAAGCCAACCATCCCCAACCCCTTCCAAGCTTGGAAGGGACACGCTCGGCGCTAGCCAGGCAAACAGGTTTGGGATAGGCGAATCTGTCCATTCCTTATCCTCCCTCCCTCGCAAATAACGCTCAGTCCGGTACCATGGACAGATACCATGTGTACTCCACCACTGTTTAATTGTGAGGACCGATAGTTTAAAAATAAGGAATTCTCCAAGTATGATGGAGGATTCCTTATTTTTTGATCGATTAATAAAGGAAATCAAAAAAATTGCATGGAACAAACTGTGCAAAAACGAAATAAATTTTATACTCATCCCATGAAAAAATAAAATTAAAATAGAACCTTGAATAAAAATTATTTCTGTTTTGTTGGAAGTGAAATATAAACAGAATAAAATTTATTCTATTTATATTGAAAACGGAATAAAACCAGTGTATAATAAGGGTGTGAGGACGAAGTGAAATAAAATTTATTTTTTAAAGTTATTATTTAGTATAAAAATGGTAGGGGGAATTAAAATGAAGAATGAAAATCTTAGTGTGGTAGAAAAAATTAAAGTGAATGTGGAAGCTGATCTCGGAAATAGTAATTTGAAAATTTTCATCAATGATGAATACGTAACTGTACCGAATGTATTTCAACGTGTTCATGGGGGAATGGATGCCTATGAATCTGATGAAGATAAGAACGTACTGAATTTATTGGAGAATTTGTATGTTCATGTATCTAGTAGTGCAATTAAAAGGAATGGAAGTTTTTTAATCGGGAAACGTGCCATGCAAAATTCCGAAAAAATGAAAGCGATGAATATTAAGATTGCCAATAAACATGAAGAAGATCTTCCAATTATTAATACATTAAGTGTTATCGGAGCAAAAATGATTCAAAAATTATATAAAGAGACAAAAGCGATTCCTGATGTATTGAATATAGATATAGATTTAATAACTGCTATTCCTGCAAGTCAACATACCCCTAAGACAGCTCAATTCCTTGTAAACAGATTTACAGAGAATAAACATGTGGTAATCATCTATGTCGGTGACAGACCTATCACAGTACAAGTTGAATGCTCTAGAGTGCGAGTTACAAAGGAAGCATTGGCAGCGTTATATGCGATTACAGAAGCTCCAGATGAAATGTTCAAAGAGTTTCAGGAACTATACAAAGATCGTTTAGATAATAAAGAGATTACAGGAAACTTCTTTAAAGATAAAAAAATTCTACATACGGATATTGGTGAAGGAACAAGTGAGTATATTTTCACCAATGGTTTAAGTCCAGTCTTAGACAGTTGTTCTGGTGAAAGAAGAGGAATTGGCCATGCAATTGAAGAAGCGTGTGCCTTGTTAAATAAAGAAAGAACAACTAATTTTAAGAGACAGCAATTTACTGAAATTCTTTTAAATAAAAATGATAAATACTATGAGGATGCATCTGAATTTATATACAATACAAGATTCGAACAAGCGGAATTAATTCAAGAAGATGTAGAAGATAAATTCACGAATGATACAGGCGGTCAGGCTGAGGTATTAGCTGTGTACGGAGGTGGTAGTATCTCGTTGAAAGAAGAATTATACGATGAATTATTAATGTTGTGTAAAAGAACGGGTATGATGTTATTATATGTTCCAGAAAAATATGCAATAGAATTAAATCCAAAAGGTATGAATGTTTTGAGAAAAATCATTGATTAAAAGAAATCAAATATCAAAGTAGAAAAATACGTCATATATGTAAAAGGTGAGTTGAAATGAAACAAGAACAATATAATTGGAAATTTAAAAAGATGACAGATGATCCAAGTTTTAAAGAGTGGCATAGTAACCAAGATAATATCTCACACTCATTGAATACATTGGTTAGTTTTATCATTCGATTAGTTGGAACAGGTGATCTAGGAAGTTTCGATAATCAAACAAAATTGCAACAAGTTTTATTATTACAAGATGAATCATTTATTAATGCGGTTGCGAAGAGAATTACTACTTGTTCATCAAGTAGCTTTGTTGAAACAAATCAGGAAGGAACAGATGGAAATCACGTATTACAAGAAGTTCCTACAGAATCTTCAAATCAACAAGTTCAATCATTAGAACAGGTTTCCCCAAAAACAGTAAAAGAAGAACGTTCAATAAAAAACTCTAATCTTGAACCATATGAAGAAGTAAAGAAAAATGCAAAAAACTTTTTTTAAAAAAGAGAATGGTCATGTATTATAAATTAGACTTTTTACTACAATACCTAGAATACAAAGAAATGCCTTGTACTTTTGTTTTACGAGGTTGAAAAGTGGGGATTAAAAGCAATCCAATCCATCAGGCATAAGTGGAATACTGAAAAAAAGAAAAAGAGTAAATAGAACGTTGCAATAAACACCATTTGAATTTTAAACAATTATTAAGAAAAGGGGTTTAAAAATACCTAAAGAAAAAATGGTAGACAATTAATATATAATATTTTGGAAATTGTATTATAAAGAGTATTTATATGACATAGGAGAATAATTAACCTCCTATGTCTCCATGTGAGTATTGAATTAAAACCTTATCTGTATATTTATCAATATTCTTTGTTTGTTTAGTATGAACTCCAATACCTAATGTTAGCGATAAAGCTAGTAAAATCCCTAGAGCTTTTGACTTTTTATTCATATTAAGCCCCCCTTTTTTTAAATTTCATTTCTTGCTCTACTTGCGGCTTGAAAAAACTCACATGCTTTTAAATGATTCAATTCATCTAGGTATTTATGAGCTAATAGTTCTTGATATTCTAAAGTATAGTTTAAAAGGTTATTTGAAGTAAAATAATTAAGGGCCTTTTGAATTAAAGGTTCGAGTGCCAGGGCAGGAATGTTATCATTAATCCCTTTTAATATTTCAAAATGTAGAGGATATTCTTTGTTCCTTAAGTCAATACAAATGTTTAAACCACGCTCAATACGTTCAGAAGCGTCTTGATGACGTTTAAGTTTCGAAAGCTCCCTTGCTTCGATAAATAATGCTCTGAAATTATTTAAAGTTTTTTGATTAACTTCAGCAAGACATTGAATAGCTAAACTTGGTTTGTTTTGCTCACTATACATTAAACCTAAATTATGTTTTACCATTAAAATATGCCCATCCTCTTTGAGATCATAAAACGTATTTAATGCGCGTTTGTAATATTTTTCTGCCTGTTCATATTTTTTCAAATGAGCCCAAGATAGCCCAAGTATATTGTTACAGAAAGCAATATTTAATTCGCAATGCTCAAACCCTAAGAACGTTTCTTGAGCTTTTTGTATATACTGAATTGATGATATTAGTTGAAAATCTCTATGCAACATAGAACCAAATGTGTAATGGAATTCAGCAATATCTAGCTTGTCGGTACAGTAAATCAGCTTAGATTCTGTTATAATCAAGTGTTCTTCAGCTTTATTATAGTTTCCAATTGCGGTATAATACATTGATTTGAATAAATGGTAGTAGTAAGACAGAATTCCATTATCAGGAGTAGGAAAAGAGTCAATATCTTTAAAACTTGCCTCAGTCACCCCAAAACGATTGATGAAGACATTATAACGAAATTGAATAAGGGCATAATATAGCGATAAATCATTAGAATAATGAAAATCCCTTGCTTTAGGTTTAATATTTTCGTTAAATTGTACGGCTTTATTAAGATTTCTGGAACGGATTGCTAAGTACCATTCATTTAATAGTTCATTTAGTTGTTCATTTCCCTTTAATTGAACGTTCATATAATCCTCCTACGTAAATATTCCAATCTAGTGTATGAAAATAACATCAGTTGCGAATTATTTTTCGAATTTGCTATCAATTAATATTGGTATATTAAATGATAGCAAAAAAAGAATCGGATTTGCATCTGTAATAATATTTCTCAACAAAATTTCTTTATAATTTTAAATTTTCAGACTTACAATAAGGTCATATTCCTCCAATCCATTCAAATTTCACTTTGTATTTTTCCTATGATCGCGAGCTGCACTTACAACATTTACAATAGTGTTAATTGAGCTGTGCTAAAACCCTGATAACCATAAAACTGTTTATAGTTCATTTTTTGTCAGCTGGCGACCGATGCTTTCTTGTAAAGATTGCACAAAAGGTCTGTTACGATTCAGTTACCATTCTTCCATTACTTCTCCTAAATCCGATTCAATCCACTCGGCACGACCTTGGTTATTAATACCGTTATATTTCAAATTCACCCTTTTAATATTTTTGAGTTCGTGATCCAAAAGCCCCGAGTGTAAAAATAACTAATGCGAAAAAAACTACAAGCTTAATGATTGCGAATGAAATTGTAATTGTAAATATCAATAACTTTAAAATAGCCCTAACAATAAATTTTAAAATATTCATAGATATTTGCTCCTTTATAATTCCATATCATGGATTTTTCGTTTTATTTTCTTCTCTTTTTTCTCTTCATTATCCTCTTCAGTTTCTTTATTGGTTGAGCTTTTTACTTTGTCTAAATCTCCAACTGTTTGTACAGTATTTTTTGTGTCGTCTATATCTATGCGGTCAGGTGTTCCATCATTATCTAAATCCCGTTCTCTGGTTATTTCCTCATAACGGATACGAATGATTGGATCTTTAGCCATTATAGTATCTAATGTACCAGCCCCTACTTTGCTGTCTATTTCTTTCAAATCTAATGATTCAATACTTGTCAAAAATGATTTTTTATATTGTTCTTCAAATAGATATTTAAAGGAGGTGTATGTGATTGATTGAGTAGGAAACATTCTTTCTTTATCTTCCAGCTTAAATGAGGAAAATTCTATGTTTCCATCATCTTTTTCTTCGAAAGTTTCAAGAAAACTTTTTTCAAATTCACATAATTTTTTATATGAAATTTCCTCTCTTTCTTTATCCATAATATTCATTCCTCTCTATAAGTTTATTTAAAAAAAACGATAGATAAAAATATATCTATCGTTTTAAAGATTTATCGACTAACTGATTGTTTTTTGTTCTTATCTTTCGATGCATCTTTTTCTTCATTCTTGATTTTGAAATCAAGATCCTTAACGCCATCCATTGAAAATTCAATTTTCTTTTGTTTAGAGGTACCTATTTCCTTTTCCATTTTGTTTTCTTTTGTGCGCTCTTGCTTTATATCATTAAGAATACTATGAAATTTATCAACATTAACTTTGCCATCTGCTTCACCAAAAGAAGAAATGTTTTGTTTAACAACAGTATTCACTTTTTCAATTTGTTTAGGAGTGAAATCTTTCTTCATCTCATCCAATTTATTTGATTCCACATAGGAACTCTTATCCGCATAATGATTGTCTAAACTCTCACTCATAACTTTTGTATATTGAAACATTAATTTTTGTTCATCATTGCTTAGTGAATTTAGCATATTTTTAACTTGTTCTTTATCATCTTTAGCATGTATTTCAACTTTAGTTTTTTCTTTATTCGTATCTTTTTCTGTTAACTTCGGCTCTTTTTCTACATCTTGTTTATAACGGTTTTCAAATAGTTTTTCAACACGATTAACTTCTTGCGAGTATAAACCTCTTTTGATTTCATCAAGTTCTTCTAACTTTGCATAAAGAAGCTTTTCTTGTTTTGACAAACGATCATAATTAATATTATTTTCTTTTGGTTCTTTCTTTTCTGCTGTCGTAATTTCATCGTAAACTTCTTTTACTTTTTCGGCTTGTTCTGGTGTTAAATCTTGGCGAACTTCTTTCAACTCTTTTTCTGCTGTCTTCACTTCTTCTTTTTCTAATACCGCACTTTTTCTTTCAACAATATTTTTTAATGCTTTTTCAATTACATTAGCCTGCGCTGCTGAAAAGAAGAAAGAATAATCCTCTTTACCGTTTCTCACAACAGAAAAATCCACACCTAATTTTTTTAAATCTTTTTGATAATCATTTAACTGTTGCATTGTTAAATTTTCATCTAAAGCAACTATCCCACCAGTTTTTTCATGCTTTTTCATGAGATCACTAATTTTTTGTTTTCCAACTTTCGTTTTATCATCAAATATAAAATCTTTTGGTTCTTGTTCTTTACTTTCCAGTAATTTTGATAAAGCTTCTAAAAGACGTAATAAAGTTTGTTCTGATATTTTCAAAGACTGTGCTACGACTTCTATTGCGACCTGTGTATGCTCATCTACAGAAACCATTTTCAGACCAACCCCTTTATAAAGTGTTTAACTAAATTATACCATTTTTCGGACGGAGATGATATAATTTTCAGAAAGAAATATTGAGGTTTTAGCAAAGGGCAAGCTACGGGTGTGTGACCACACACCCCAAAAACGTTGTTTTTGGCTTGGTAGGAGATTCCTACGACCTTTACAAATATAAATAAGCGATTTTTCACAAAATCACTTATATATTTGTTGTCGCTGCGCTCGAGTTTTTTAAAAAAGGAAAGGAGTTTTTTGTATGCCAAGAATTAAAACCGATTTAAAAATATCGTTATCAAATGAAGACAAGGACTTAATTAAAAATAAAGCAAATGATTTAGGATATAGAACTGTATCTGCATTTCTAATTGATAGTGCGAAAACACATTTCAAACTTGAAGTTGATATGAAAGTTTATAGGGATTTAACGAAAGAAATAAACTACATTGGTAAGAATATAAATAGCCTAATTAGAAGGATCAATACAGATGGAATTTACACTGATAATGATATTGATTTCCTCAGGGTTAATCAGAAGAAAATCATAAAATTAATCAATACAGAATATGACCGATTACTTGATTTGAAAACAAAGTTTAATAGCGATAGCTTGAGTAAAAAACAGAAGGAAAAATTAATCAAATCACTAACGGAAAATCAAATTGAGATACCAAAGAAATTACTATTAGAAGAAGTGTATGAGAAGATAAAAGAAGATTTTGTTTATATTATAGAATGTATAGAAAACTCGCCTGAACAAGATAAAGAAGTAACAGAATATGTATGGCAATATTTATATGGCGATACGCTATATAAGTTAGATGATAACCAATTAATAAAGTTGGCCGATAGCATTTTTATTTTTGCGCAGAAATTGAAATTGAAATTATCCAAACTTGATAATGTTTTTTCAGATGATGATTGGTTTGAATTAAAAGATATATTAGATGAATATGAAATTTATTGATTAGGGACTGATCGCAATGTCTATTGTTAAAATACAAAAAGTTAATAACTTAAAAGATGTCATTAATTATAGTATGCAACCCCATAAAACTAACGAGGAATTAGTTACATCTTATGAGTGCTCTATTGAAACTATAGAGAGGGACTTTAAAGGTGTTTTAATTGACTACAATGAAAAGAATGATAGTAATAAATACTTGAGTGCAAGAATGATAATTCAATCGTTTGATAGTGACGATAATTTAACGCCAGAACAAGTTCATCAATATGGTGTAGAATTTGCTGAAAATTATCTGAAAAACAATCATCAATATACAGTAATTACACATACAGATACGGATAATTTACACAATCATATTATTTTCAATGATATTGACTTTAATAAATTAAAAATGTTCGATTCAAAGCGTGTAAATACTTTGGATAGATTACGTGAAGAAAATGATAAAATCTCTGAAAAATATGGTTTGTCGATAATCGAAGAAGGCAGAAAGGGGAGAAAAAAATATTTAGCTTTTAACGAGTATGTAGCTAGATCAAAGCAGAAATCCTTCAAAGGAAATTTAGAAGAAATAATTGATAAAAACATATCAAAATCAAATTCATTCAATGAATTTTTAAGCTTGATGCAAAAAGAAGGATATGAGCATAAACAGGGGAAATATTTATCATTTATGAATCCGAAGTCAGGGAAGTTTATGCGAACTAAAACAATGGGATTTAATTACCTTGAATCCTCTATCAAATACAGAATAGAAAACAAAGGTTATTCACCAATCAAAACAAGTATAATCAATCGGAAATGGATTGATAAGTCACAAGAGAAATTTAAAAATAATAAGGGGCTTCAAAGGTGGGCTACTAAGCAAAACATTAATTACTTAAATGAATTAAGCTCTAAGCTATATAAACTCAATGTTTCGATTACGGAACTTGAGGAAATTGAAGCAAATAAGGAAGCGTTAATTGACAGCTTTGAAAAGCAGCTTTTAGGTATTGATAATGAGATTTTTAGATTAAATAAAATGAAGGGCTGTTTCCGCACTTATAAAAAGAGTCATCCTTTAATTGTTGCTTATAAAAAAGCTGGAAATAAAATGGCATTTAAACAAGAACGGTATCATGAATTTAAAGAGTATGATGTTGCAAAACGTGATATGAACTATCTCAAAAAGAATTATGGTATTACTGATGAATCTGAATTACATTATAAGTTGTCATTGATGACAAAAGAGCGGAATTTACTGTATGGAAGTTTAGGAAAAGAAAAAGAAGTGGAAGTAAATAGACAAGAGCAACAAAGACAGCAGCAACGTAAAAAAGGGTTCTGGTGCAAATAAAGGATATATCCCAAAGAACGATGGTCTTGCTCTACGATGTTATTTAGATATTTTATCTGTCAGATTTGAATGCCTAACGGCATCTGTTTTTCTTTCTTTAACCCTGTGATAGCAATTAGATAAGCGGGGTTTTTATCAACTGTGATTGCACGAGGTTTTGAAGCATGAAAAGACTGCAAAGCCTTTTTGAAGAATCGCTTTGCAGCCTTATGATTTCTGGATTTACTTAGATAAAAATCAATCGTGTTTCCTTCAGAATCAACAGTACGATATGATATTATCCCCTTAAGGTAGACAGTGTAAAAAGACCATGAATACACATGGATGTTACACTTTTACTTGGAGGGGATAATATCACTTTTCAGTGTGTAATGAACTACAAAAATTAGTAGCGGTTGCTTAAAATCGATCTTCACTTTATAACCCTCTCTCTATTTTTTCAAACTTTGCAACAGAACCAATCAGATACTACTTATCCATAATCTCTTTGGTCTCACTGCATAACATTAGATTCCTAACGGAATCAGTCGTTCCCTTTTCTATTTGCACCAGAACCAGAAAAACTGTTCTGGTGCAATTTTCTGAGCGCACAAAGGCGGACAGGAGCCTTATTTGTTGTGTGAACCGGTGGTTCTCCAAATGTTTTTACTAATCGTTTCATAAACATATCAGCTGAGATATTAACCCCTGTAATAAAATATGAAAGAAGGTGCTATATGGGATTTCTGATAGCGGGACTCTTATTTTTAGTGTTACTTGTACTAATTATAAAAGACATAAAAGACATAAAAGAATTTAAATCTAATAAAGGTGCTAGCTCAGTTTCTACACCTTCATTATCTAAATCTAATACACATGATAGTTCAGTTTGTACACCCTTATCACCTGTTTGGATAAGTTCGGATAATGATAGTTTTAATGATTGTGGTAGCGATGGCGGTGCTTGTGGTGCAGAATAACTGTAAGATGTTAAATAAGTTCCTCTAACGCCCAATTTTGTTTCACCTGATTGTGCCTTCTTATCCTATCTATTAAGAAAACTTTACGGTTTAAAATATTTACTTTGCCCCTGGTTACAGCAACGCTAGTACTGGGCCAACTTAAAGGAGTGACTGGTTTGAAAAAGGTTAAAGTAGAATTCGAAATAAAAGGATCTGGTGAAGAAAATCTAGTGAATATTGATAACGCTTGCAAAAGTATTGAAATAGCAAGAGTACATGCTTTATCAAAGGAAACCACACTAGGTGAATTAGAATCAATTTTAACAGCCATTTTTAATGAGGTTGAAGGTGCCTATAAAAATCCAAAACTTATTCATGGGAAAATCACCATTCGAGCGAAGAAAGAAATTAATGAAATTAAATTCTTAGGGGATAATAAAATTAAACTCAGAAAACTTTGTAACGGAACTGAATCTAGTATGTAATTTTTATATAACAAAGCGAAAATAACTTTATTTAGATGATTTTGTATAAGTATGTATAACTACACACAGGAGAAGAATCTTGATTCTGGTGCAAAGTTTCTTAGTATCAAATGAAATGAGAAATTTATTACTAATGATTATGCAACTATAAAAAATTTTAATAGTTCATTACACGCAGAAAAACAGGAGTCTGGTTTAAGACCCCTGTTTTGTCTATATAGAGCATGAATAGTGTCGATAAAGTGGTCTTCCTCTTCAAAGTAATTCTTATTCTTCCTTTTATAAGTCACACCTACCTATCATTGAGAACTCATCTTTCGATGTATAACCTTACAAAAGCCATTTTAAATTCGCCTATATAATGGGAAGAAACTCGTTCTACTGAGATGACTATTGCTTATTTTGATCTCTATTTTTCAGTTGTCCATTTTCTGAATTCTATTGCAAATAATACATACAACGATTGTCCCGATGAGGAGGTAACATAACAGAATATGTACAACAAGTGCAAACAGGATATTTCTTCTCACCTATCGGTTATTTTGCTAGTTGAGCTTCATATTTTTGAACCAGTCGATAAAATGTAGTTTTGGGTACATTCGCTTTCCTCATTGCTTCCACTGCTGTAATGGAC